>VGPA01000001.1 GCA_016875665.1 Chloroflexota bacterium
TCGACACCGTCGCCTTCCCGCGAGCCAGGTACTCGTGCAGCTTGGTCGGCCAAACGGTCTCGGTGTAGACCGAGCGGAGATACGGCACGAGACAGACGTCCATGCCGTCGATGTACGCGGGGAGGTCGACCGGCTCCCGCCGTCCCAGGACGTGCACGTTGGGCCTCGTCGCGATCGGCCACGGAGCCGAGACCTGCGGACCGATGAAGACGAAGCTCACGAGCGGCATCCGGTCGACGAGCTCCTCCAGGAAAGCGAGGTCGACGTGGGCATGGAGCCCGCCGACATAGCCCACGCGCGGCCCGGGAATCGCCGCGAGGTCGGCCGGCACGGCCGTCGGGGGGCCGTAGAACACGTCGCCCACGGAGAACGGCGCACGGAGAACCCGGGGGTGCCGTCCGGCGAGCCGTGCCTCGAGCACCCGGCCGCCGGCGAAGACGATGTCCACCTCGTGCAGCAGCTCATCCTCGGCTTGCCGGAGCGCCTGCGGGTCATCCGTCACGGGCTCGAAGTCCGCGACGCAGTAGTAGATCGCGAGCGAGCGAGTACCGCGGAATGCCCGAAAGGAGTCGAGGACGAGCTGATTGGGAAGAAACGTCCACAGCACCGGCCGGTGAAGGCCCGCCCGCTCCATCCGCCGAGGAAGACCATCGGCGAAGAGCCACCGATTGATCGCGCGCGCTATCGGCGACCATTGGAACGGAAGCACGAGCGGAGACAGGATCGTCAATCCCTCGACGCCCGCGCGCTCGCTGCCGCTCGGCGCGGCGCGCCAGTTCCGGAACCGGGCCAGAACCCGGCGAGAGTCCGTGAAGCGGGGCCGGCGCACGCCGGTGTTCTCGATGAAGACCACACGCGAGCCGGACCGTGCTAGCCGCGACGTCACTTCCTGCGGTCCCTGCCAGAGATAGGACCAATCGATGCTCGAAAAGCACACGTGAGCGCGTATCGGGCGACTGACCTCAGTCATCGAGCACACGCGCAGTGGGACACACGGCCCTGAAGCTGGTGAGAATCGGTCGACTGTAGTACAGGCGAGCGCCGCGCAGACACGACAGCGGTGCGAGAATCTGTCTCCGGTGCGGACACTGCCGACGGACTATCTGCTCATCGGTGCGGGAGGACTTGTCGGGGCCGCGCTGCGCTCGGCGCTCGCCGGTCGTTCGTTCACCGCCACCGCGCACGAGCGCGCGGTCCCCGGGGCGGTCACGATCGACGTGACCGACAGCGCCGCTCTCCGCGCGCTCATCCGCGCGGTGCGCCCACGCGCGATCATCGTCGCCGCGGCCGCCGCGTGGGTGGAGCGCTGCGAGCGGGAGCCCGACGCGACACGAGCCGTAAACGTGACGCCCGTCCGGATCGCGACCGAGGAGGCGGAGGCCCTCGGCGCGACCGTGGTCGTCTTCTCGAGCGAGTACGTCTTCGACGGCGGCCTCGGCCGGAGCTATGACGAGTCCGATCTCCCCGCTCCGCTCAACGAATACGGCCGCCAGAAGGTCGAACTGGAGCGGATCGCCGCATCGCGGGAGGCGCATCTCATATGCCGGACCTCGGGCGTGTTCGGTCCCGAGGGCGCCCGGAAGAACTTCGTCCTATCCCTCGTCGACACCCTCCGGACGGGGCGCCCGTACACCGTGCCGAGCGATCAGCTGATCACGCCCACATACGCTCCGGCGCTCGCCGAGTCGGTGCTGGCGCTCCTGGACCGCGGCGCGAGCGGCACCTTCCACACGAGTGGCCCGCAGGTCGTCAATCGTTTCGACTTCGCACGTGAGATCGCCGATGTGTTCCACCTGGACGCCGGCCTGCTGCAGGGACGCCTTACCGAGGAACTCGGGCTCCTCACACGCCGGCCGCTCGCCGCCGGACTCGACGCGTCGAAGCTCGCCGGCGCGGTTGGGCCGATGCCCACAGCGCGAAACGGATTGCTGGAGCTCCTGCGGCGGGAGGGATAGCGCTACTCGACGGGCTTGTTCGCTCCGCGTTCGGCGACCATCACGCTCGCCTTGAGCAGCAGTTCGATCGACTCACCGCAGTCGGCCCAGTACCCGCGAATCCGCTCGATCGCGACCTCACCACGCTTGATGTAGTGATTGTTGACGTCGGTGATCTCGAGCTCGCCGCGACCGGACGGCACGAGCGTCTTCACGACCTCGAACACGTCCGCCGCATACAGGTACAGGCCCGTGACGGCGTAGCGCGAGGCCGGCACGGCCGGCTTCTCGACGATCCGGACAACACGGTCGCCGTCGAACTCCGGCACCCCGTACGCGGATGGATTGTCCACCTCCGCGAGCACCAGTCGGGCGCCGACGGGCCGCTCGCGGAAGCGCTTCAGGACCGGCGCGACCGAGTACTCGAAGATGTTGTCGCCGAGGAGCACCGCGACTGGATCGCCGGCCGCGAAGTGCTCCGCGAGGCCGAGGGCCTCGGCGATGCCGCCCGCCCGCTCCTGGTACGCGTAGTCGAGGTGCCGGAGACCGAACGCCGAGCCGTTCCCGAGCAGCTGCAGGAACTCGCCGGCGTGGTTGCCGCCGGTGACGACCATGATGCGGTCGATCCCCGCCCCGGCCAGCTGCTCGATCGCGTGGTAGATCATCGGCTTGTCGTAAACGGGCAGCAGGTGCTTGTTCGTGATGCGGGTCAGCGGGTGCAGCCGGGTGCCGTAGCCGCCGGCGAGGATGATCCCCTTCATGTCAGGAGCCGCGCTGTCGGCACCGGATGGATGAAGCATCCACCCGCCGCGGCGTACGCGCGGTAGCGGCGGACGATGTCGTCCGCGTAGTTCCAAGCGAGCAGCAGGGTGTAGTCCGGGCGCTCGGTGAGGATGGCGCCGTCCTCGCGCACCGGGATGTGGGTCCCGGGAGTGAGCAGCCCCTGCTTGTACGGGGTGGAGTCGCCGATGAAGTCGAGTGTCTCCGGACCGATCCCGCAGTAGTTGAGGAGCGTGTTGCCCTTGGCGCTCGCTCCGAGCCCCGCGAGCCGCTTTCCCGACGCGCGCAGGCTTCCGAGCAGGTCGCGCAGCGCGACCCGCGACGCGACGACGCGCTCCGCGAAACGGCGGGAGGCGTCGGCGCCCAGCAGCCCACCCGACTCCTCGCTGCGTCGCAGGTCGTGAAGCCGGGAGGTGGGCGCGTGACGGCCGGCCCGTCCCATGAAGACCCGGATGGAGCCACCGTGGAACGCGATCCGCTGCACGTCGAACACCTCCATCCCCGCGGTCTTCGCCAGGACCTCGAGCGGTCCGAGGGCGAAATACGACAGGTGCTCGTGATACATCGTGTCGTACTCGACCTGGTCGAAGAGGTCCTGAAGGTACGGCACTTCCGCTACGAACACTCCGTCGGGGGTGAGCAGGGTGTCGAGTCCCCCGAGGAAGTCGTGGATGTCGTCGATGTGGGCGAACACGTTGTTCGCGAGCACCGCCTGCGCCCTCCCCTTCTCCGCGGCGATGGCGCGCGCCGCCGCGCTGGAGAAGAACTCGACGCGCGTCTCGAGGCCCGCGCGATTGGCGATCGCCGCCATGTTCGCCGCCGGCTCGACGCCGAGCGCCGCGACGCCCCGGTCGCGCAAAGGCTTCAGCAGGATCCCGTCATTGCTGCCGATCTCGACGACGCACGCGCCGCGCAGCGGGAAGCGGCCGACCAACTCCTCGGCCAGCTCGTCGAAGTGCGCGTGGGTGGGCAGCGACGCCGACGACGAGTAGAGGTAGTCGCCGAACATCAGCGCCGGGTTCACGACGACGCTCAGCTGCACGAGCCCGCACCGCGTGCAGCGCACGGCTTCGAGCGGGAAGCGCCGTTCCGGCTCCCCTGCTCTTGCCGGGTCGACGAACGAGTTCGCCAGCGGGGTGACGCCGAGCGAGACGACCAACTCGAGGTCGGCCAACCGGCAGATGCGGCATGCAGTAAGGACTCGATGGTCGCGCGTGCCTGCGCCGGTCATCGCCCGCTCACGGCCCCGACCGCGTGCCAGAAGGGCATCTGCGGAGAGAAGCGGATCGAAGTGAGCCCGGCCGCGCCGAGCAGCGCACGCATGGCTTCGCGCGTGAAGCGCTGCTCGACCTGCGTCCCGAATCGGTCGAGGCTGTCGTTGCGCATGATCCTGAAGGGAAGGCCGCGATAGAAGGACAGCGGGAGCTGGTCCGCAAGTGCCTTCAGGCCCCACGCATGGAGCAGTCTCGAGAGGCGCGCGAGCGGCAGATACACCACGAGCGCCACGGCTGTGGCGAACGCGTGCGCCGCCGAGCGCGGCAGACGGCTGACCACACGGCGGGCGAGGTCGACCACGCGGAACATGATCCGGTACGGGAAGGGGCGGCCGTCGAGCGCGTAGTAGAGGTAGATGAGCGCCAGGCCACCGGGCCGGATGGCCCGGACGACGCTCCCCAGAGCCCGTGCGGGCTCGGCGACGTGATGCAGAACCCCCAGCGAGTACGCCCAGTCGACCGCGCCGGCGCGCAGCGGCACCGCGTGCACGTCCGCCTGCACGAAGGCGATCCGATCGGACCCCGCGTTGCGCTGGGCCACGTCGACGCTGTACCCGAGGTCCATCGCCACGACGCGCGGGCCGCGCGCGGCCACCTCCACCGCCCACCGGCCCGCGCCACACCCGGCATCGAGCACGATCGCGGTCGAGGCGAAGCGCTCCTCATCGACGAGGTCGAAGTACTCGCCAAAGACCTTGCCGAGTTCCTCGGTACCGGTCGCCGAATAGCGCGACCACTCGTAGTCGAATCCGCTCACGACGGCATCCTCGGTCGCCGTCTCCGCGGACCAGCGGCGCCCGAGGGCCAGAGCGCCGGCGTCGCGCTCGAACCAGCTGGCATGCCGGCGAACCAATGTCGCGCGATGGCCCCCGACCAGGAGGCGCGGGATGCCGTCGATCACGGGGAACGCCTCCTCGCACGGAGGGTGCTCGTGGACGAGAACGCCCTGCCGCAGATCGTCGGCCGCCGCGCGGAACGTGAGGGCGCCGCCGCACCCCGGGCAGCCGAGCAGGTCGACGAGCCAGTCGAGCGTGCTCACGGGGTCGCCGCCCGGCGCAGGACCTCGGCGAAGCGCGGGGCCTGCACCGTGACGGAGTAGCGCGCTTCCAAGCGCCGGCGTCCGGCGGCGCCGAGACGCTCGCGCAGCGCCGGGTCCGCGGCCAGCCGCTCGATCGCCTCGACCCACTCCTGGGTGCCGCTCACGCAGTACCCCGCCTCGTTCCCGCCGATGACGTCCTCGTTCACGCCGACGCGCGACGCGACGACGGGGATGCCCGCGGCCATGTACAGCATCGCCTTGAATGCTCCCTTGCCCCGCGTCCACGCGTCGTCGGGCTCCGGGAGAAGGCCGATGTCGAAGCTCGCGACGTCCTGGGGCTCCTGCTCCAGCCGGTAGGGCAGGCACTCCACCTTGACGCTGGGGTGCTCGTAGCGGCCACCGACGACGCGCACGACGAAGTCGCCCCTCCGAGCGAGGATCTCGAGCGCCTCGTCCATGAGGTGGAGGTAGGGCGCCGTGGTGCTCGACCCGACCCACCCGAGCACTACGGGCGGCACCCTGCCGGCGGCGCCGCGCAATTGATGGCGAACGGTATCGACCGCGGTCGAGATGATCACGACCCGCGGATTGTGTTCCCGCGCCCAGGCCGCCAGGTATTCGTTGCCGACGATCACGGAGTGCGCGCGGCGCGTCGCCTCACGCACGCGCGACGGATGACGCAGCCACGCCCAGCGGCGGTTCGAGGGGTGCACTGGTGCGAGGAAGATCGCATCGTCGAAGTCGAACACATAGCGGCGTCGCAGGAGTGACAGCAGCCGTTCGAAGAGTGGCGGCCCAAGGGGCGCCGATTCGCGGTAGACCACCACGAGATCGAACCGGCCGATCCGCGCCGCGTCGCGGATTCGCCGCCCGATCCCCCGGAGCACCGCGAGCGCCTTGGCGAAGGTGCGCCCGGGCTCGTAGAGCCCCGCGTAGGCCGAGTCATCGAAGAACGGCGAAACCTCGAGGACGATGCCCATCCTTCGAAGCGGGCCGGCGAATTGCTCGATGCGGAGCCGGTTCCCCGCGCCCAGGGTGGGAAGCGTGGTGAGGCACAGGACTCGCAGCGGGTCAGAGCCGCTCAACGGTCGCGTTTCCGCGCAGCCCCTTCGTCGCGTTCACGGCGTCGAACACGAGCGGCGCGTGCGCGAGGATTGCGGCGACGTCGACGTTCGAGTGGCCAACGAGGATCACGACGCAGTCGGTCGCCGCGAGGCGCTCAGGGGACAACGGGACGGAGCGCAGCTCGCGGCCTTTCCCGCCCTCGTGCGTCCCTCCGTACAGGCCGTCCGAGAGGGTCAGCCGCGGCACGAACGGATCGTGGTAGTCCAGCGCCGCGCCTTCGTTCGCCAGGATCTCCATCACCCGGATCGCTGCCGAGTTGCGCGCGTCGTCGATGTCGCGCTTGAACGACGCGCCAATCACCAGGATGCGCGCGCCGAACATGGCCTTCCCCGCGGCCGCGAGCATCCGTCGCACGCGGTCGGCGGTGAAGAACGGCATCTCGAGGTTCGTCTCCGCCGCGAGCTCGATGAACTTCGTGTGGAAGTCGAACTCACGCGCCTTCCACGAAAGGTAGTAGGGGTCGACCGGAATGCAGTGCCCTCCCACTCCGGGACCCGGGGTGAAGGCCATGAACCCGTACGGCTTGGTCGAGGCGGCCTCGATGACTTCCCAAAGATCGATGTCCATGCGATGGCTCAGCATCGCAAGCTCGTTCACGAGCGCGATGTTCACCGAGCGGAAGATGTTCTCGAGGAGCTTCGTCATTTCGGCCGCACGCGCGGAGGACACCGGGTGCACGGCACCCGCGGTGACGACCTGACGGAGCACCTGGACCGCCAGCTCCGTGCTTTCGGCGTCGATACCACCGACGACCTTCGGGGTGCTGGTGATGGTGAAGCTCTTGTTGCCCGGGTCGATTCGCTCCGGAGAGAAGGCGAGGTGGAAGTCCGGTCCCGCGCGGAGACCGCCACGCTCGAGGATGGGGCGAAGCACCTCCTCCGTCGTGCCGGGGAAGGTCGTGCTCTCGAGAATGACGAGCTGACCCTTCCGAAGGCGCGGCTGGATGCCCTCAGCCGCACTGACGACGAATGTCAGGTCCGGTGCCTTGACCTTGTCGAACGGTGTGGGCACGGACACGAAGATGATGTCCGCCTCGCGCAGCGCGTCGTACTCATGCGTCGCACGAAAGACACCCTTGTTCACAGCCGCAGCGACCGTGTCGCTGGCGACGTCCAGGATGTGGCTCTCGCCGCGCTCCAGGCGCGCGATCCGCCCGTTGTCGGTGTCGATCCCGATGGTGCGGAAGCCGACCTTCGCGAAGGCCATCGCGAGAGGCAGCCCCACGTAACCCAGCCCGATGACTGCGACGACCGCGGAGTGATCGGCGATACGGCCGCGAAGGGCCTCGTTCAATGCATCACCGGCTTGCCGGCGTAGTTGCGGCGGCACCAGTCGAGGGTCTGCCGCAGGCCGTCCTCGAATGTGACTGTCGCCTCGAAGCCAAGAACGGCGCGGGCGCGGGTGACGTCGGGGACGCGGCGGCGCGTGTCCTCGAAGCCCTTCGGGTAGTACGACTCGTACGGGACCATCTGGATCTCCGCGCGTGGGTTGAGGGTGGTGCGCACCATCTCGGCGAGGGTCAGGATGCTCACCTCGTGCTGCCCGCCGATGTTCACCACGGTGCCCACCGCGGCGTCGCGCGTGGCGGCGAGCATCGTCCCGTGGACGGTATCGCTGACGAACGTGAAGCATCGCGTCTGCGCGCCGTCGCCGTGCACCGTCAACGGCTCACCGCGGAGCGCCTGGCCGGCGAAGCGAGCGATCACGCTCCCGTAGCCCGACTCGTCGATGCGCGGGCCGTACGAGTTGAAGTAGCGGACGACCGAGACGCGCAGCCCCATGTCGGCGTACGCGAACGCCAGGTGCTCGTCCATGGCCTTCCCGGTGGAGTACGACCAGCGGTGCACCCACGTCGGTCCGAGCACCCGCTCGCCGTCTTCGCGGAAGGGGACCTGGTCGCTGCGCCCGTACACCTCGGAGGTGGACGCGATCAGCATGCGCACCTTGTGGCGATGCGCGGACGCCAGCGCGTTCTCCGTGCCGCGCACGTTCGTCAGCATCGACGCCAGCGGGTCCGCGACGATGTGCCGGACGCCCACGGCGGCCGCGAGGTGATACGTCGTCGAAGAGTCGGCCACCAGCCTGTCGACGAGTTCGGCGTCGAGCACCGAGCCGCGGACGATCGACAGGCGATCGTGGCCCGCGGCACCCGCGAGATTCGCATCCCGACCGGTCGAGAAGTTGTCGAGGACGGTGACCCGGGCACCGGCGGCGAGGAGTCGATCGACCAGGTGCGAACCGATGAAGCCGGCACCGCCAGTTACGAGGATTCGCTCCGCGTCAGACAACGCGGACAGCCGGAACCGGCACGATGAACTTGCCTCCGCCCGCGCGGAACGCGGCCTGCTGGGCCATGATCTCGTCGGCGAGGTTCCACGCCAGCAGCAGCAGGAAGTCCGGCTTGTCGGCCGCGATCCGCTCGGGCGGCAGGATCGGGAGGTGGCTCCCGGGCATGTACTTGTTCTGCTTGTAGGTGCTCCGGTCGACCACGTACTCGAGGTGACGCTTGTCGATCCCCATGTAGTTCATCAGCGTGCTGCCCTTCGCCGCGGCCCCGTACCCGACGACGCGCTTGCCTTCGGCGCGGAGCTTGGTGAGCAGCGGGACCAGGTTGTCGCGGAGCGCGTCCACGCGCTTGCCGAAGTCGGCGTAGTACTTCGTGTCGCCGACCCAGGCCCTCTCGTCCTCGAGCATCTTCCGGACACGCGGGCGATCGCCCTCTTTCCCGGCGTGCGTGACCGTGACCTGAAGGGTGCCGCCGTGGATCGGGATCCACTCCACGTCGGCGGCCGCGAGGCCGTGACGGCGATAGAGGTGCTCGAGCGCGGTGAGCGAGTGGCAGTAGTAATGCTCGTGGTACATGGTGTCGAACTCGAGGTTGTCGATCATGTCCTTTGCGTACGGGGTCTCCATGACGAAGATCCCATCCGGCTTCAGGAGGATCTTGATGCCGCCGACGACGTCGTTGATGTCGGGGACGTGCGCCATCACGTTGTTCGCGAGCATCACGTCCCCGTGCTTGCCCTCGGCCTCGAGCCGCGAGGCCACCTTGACGCCGAAGAACTCGGCGACGGTCGGGATGCCGTGCTCGATCGCGTACTTCGCGATGTTGCGCGCGGGCTCGACGCCCAGGACGGGCACGCCGGCGGCGACGAAGTTCTTTAGGAGGTATCCGTCGTTGCTCGCAAGCTCGACCACGAGGCTCTTCGCGTTCAGCTTGCGCTCCACGCGCAGCCGGTCGGCGACCTCCTTGGCGTGGCGAAGCATCGTGTCCGAGAACGACGAGAAGTACAGGTAGTTGCCGAACATGATCTCGGGATCGACGTCCTCGGTGATCTGGATCAGGGTGCACTGCTTGCAGAGGACGACCTTCAGCGGATAGAGCGTCTCGGGCTTGCCGAGGGTCTCGTCCGTGAGCAGCGCGTTCGCCAGCGGCTGCTCGTGGAGGTCCAGGAACGGGAAGAGGTCGCGTGACCCGCACGAGCGGCAGGCGGTGATCGTGGTCACGATCGGCTCCTATCGGTCGCGAAGAAGTCGCGGTACCAGGCGACCGTCCGGTCGAGCCCCTCGCGCAGGGTGTAGCGCGGCTTCCAGCTGAGCTCGCGCATCGCCTTGGTCGGGTCGAGGTACTGGTTGTCGATCTCGTTGGTCGCTTCGGCCCGCACGTCGGGCTGCAGATCCTCACGGCCACAGGCCGCGAGCGTCTCCTTCACCAGCTCGAGGACGGTCCACGGCTTGTGATGGCCGAAGTTGAAGGCCTGCCCCGCCAGCTCCCGCCGCTCGGCGAGCTTCTCGGCCAGGGTCATGTACGCGGACACCGCGTTGTCCACGAAGATGAACTCGCGCAGGCTCGAGCCGTCGCTTCGGATCACCGGCCGCTCGCCGTTGAGCGCGGCGCGGATCGTTCCCGGGACGATGCGGCTCCAGTTGAGGTCCCCGCCGCCGTAGAAGTTGCCGCAGCGCGTGATGGCCACCGGCAGTCCCCACGTGGCGGCGTACGCCTGGGCGATGAGGTCGGCACACGACTTGCTGACGTCGTACGGGTGCCGCCCCTGCAGCGGGACCCCCTCGTCGTAGGGCAGCTCGGCGTGGTAGCCGTAGGCCTTGTCCGACGAGGCGATGACGATCTGCTTGACGAGAGGGCTCCGCCGGCATGCCTCGAGGACCGTCCAGGTCCCCTTGATGTTCGTCTCAAACGTGGAGAGCGGATTGCGGTTGCCGATGCCGACGATCGCCTGCGCCGCGAGGTGGAGAACCGTGTCGACCTCGTACTCCCCGAGTGTCCGCTCCACCGCCTCCTGGTCGCACACGTCGCCGCGCACGACCTTCACCTTGTTGACCAGCCCGCTGAGGATGAGGTTCGACTGCGGCACCCAGTCGCGCACGAGGCAGACGACATCGGCGCCGTCTTCGAGCAGTTGGCGGACGAGCCAGCCGCCGACGAGGCCGGTGGAGCCGGTGACGAGGGTGCGGCGGCCGCGCCAGAACGCGCTCATGCCGACGCCAGCCAGCCGGGACGTCCGGACGCCCACTCGCTGTTCAACTGCAGCGTGTCGCGGTAGGTGTCCATCGACGCCCAGTAGCCGTCGTGCTCGTACACCGCGAGCTGGCCGCGCTCCGTGAGCCGCTGCATCGGTCCGCGCTCGAAGATCTCGTCCTCGCCTACGTCAGCGAGCGCTGACGCCTCCATCGCGAAGAAGCCGCCGTTGACGCGACCCGCGTGCAGCTGTGGCTTCTCCTGGAACGACTTCGCGATGCCGTCCTTCGCTTCGATCTCGCCGAACCGGGACACCGGCCGCACGCCGGTCACCGTGGCGAGTTTGCCCTTTGCCCGGTGGAACGTGAGCAGCTTTCCGAGGTCGACATTGGACACGCCGTCCCCGTAGGTCCAGAGGAAGGTCCCCTCGTCGAGGTGGCGGCGGACCTTCTTGAGGCGGCCGCCCGTGGCCGTCTCCGCTCCGGTTTCGGCGAGGGTCACCGTCCATTCACGCTCGTCGGCCAATCCGTCGAGGTACTCGACCTTCGCCGCGCCGATGCCGATGCGCACGTCGCCGTTCATGGCCTTGTAGTCGAGGAAGTATTCGCGGATGAGATCCCCCTTGTAGCCCAGGCAGAGGATGAATTCGTGGAACCCGTGGCGCGAGTAGTGCTTCAGGATGTGCCAGAGGATCGGCCGGCCGCCCACCTCGACCATCGGCTTGGGGCGGAACTCCGTCTCCTCGCGCAGGCGGGTGCCCAGGCCCCCGCAGAGGATCACGACCTTCATTTCGCAGGATTATCGCGGCTGCGCCGCGCAGCCGCCCAAACGCGCCGCGTCCGATCTAGCGGGGCATCCAAAAAGAACAAATCCGACGGGTTCGGCCCGTAGGTGGTGGGATTCGGCGAGATCGTCACGCCGTCGGCGCTCCGCACGCCCGTGATCGTGATGGTGTTCGTGCCGGCCAGGCCCCACACCCCGAGCGAACCGGTGCACTCGAGGAAGTAGCTGTTCGGTTGGTCCCCCTCCCTGACCGATGCGGTTCCGCCCGGGAGGCAAATCACCCCTGCGCCCTGGTTGTTGATGTTGTACGAGCTGACGTTCGCAACCGAACCGGCGGCACCCACTTGCCCTTGGACGGCGACCATCTGCTTGGAGAAGACGGGTCGCATTTGGCTTTCTCATGCACAACTTCCCGCCGGCCCGTGCGTTCATGGGCGACGCCGGAAGCATGCTTCTCGGATTCCTACTCGCCGCAGCGGCGCTCGCCGGAACAGGACGCACCGCATCCAGCGTCGGGCTTTCATTGATCGGCCCGTTCGCCGTGCTCGCGCTGCCGATCGGCACCCGATTGTCGCGCCGTGTCCCGCAACCGTACAATCGGCGGGCTGAACCGTCCGATGAAGAGCATTCGCGTGGGTGTGATTGGCGTGGGCAACATGGGAATCCACCACGCGCGGGTGTTCTCGATGATCCCCGGCGTCGAGGTCGTGGGAGTCGCCGACCCAGACCCGGAGAGGCTGGGGCGCGCGCGCGACGCCCATGACGTACCCGGTTTCGCGGACCACCGTGAGCTCTTGGGGATCGTCGACGCGGTTTCGATCGCCGTCCCGACCGCCCTCCACCGAAGGATCGCTGGCGAGTGCCTCGAGCGAAACGTGCATGTCCTCGTGGAAAAGCCGATCGCGGCGAGCGTCGGGGAGGGCGAGGAGCTATTCGCGCTCGCCCATCGCCACAAGGTCGTGCTCCAGGTCGGCCACATCGAGCGCTTCAATCCGGCGGTGCAGGAGCTGCGGAAGATTGTCGTCGGCCAGACGCTGTACGCGATCGGCACCCGGCGGTGCAGTCCGCCCACGCCCCAGATCGCGGACGTCGACGTCGTATTTGATCTGCTGATCCACGATCTCGACATCGCACTCGCGCTCGCGGACGCCCCGGTCCGTTCGATCAAGGCGATGGGCCGTGCGGTCAAGGATCGCCGCACCGATCACGTTCTCGCACAGGTCGAGTTCGCGAACGGAATCCTCGCCGACCTTGTTGCGAGCAAGATCACCCAGCAGCGCATCAGGGAGCTTGCCGTGACGACGGACAGCTCCTACATCACCCTCGACTACATCAGCCGCGATATCGCGGTGTACCGCAACGCCTCGGTGACCGCGGCCGGCGGCGCCTCCAGTCCGCTGCAGCACACCGAAGGAGTCGTCGTCGAAAAGCCGGTCGTGCGGCCCATTGAGCCGCTCCGACTCGAGCTGGAGCACTTCATCGGGTGCGTCAACGGCGGGCCGGCGGTCACCAGCCCTTCCGATGCGCTGGCGGCGCTGCGCCTCGCCAGCGCCATCGCGGACCAGGTCGCGCTCCGTCCGAGCGGCTCCTAGAGATGGATCACCTCGCGGCGGTCCTCATCGCTGCCTTCGCGGTCAGCGCCCTTTGCACACCGCTCTTCGCGCGGCTGGCCCGCCGGATCGGTCTCACCTCGAAAGTGCGCGACGACCGCTGGGGAGCGGGTCGCACGATCCCGCTGCTCGGCGGCGCGGCCATGGCGCTCGCCCTGCTCGTGGTGCTCTCCGCGGCCCCGGGGCATGAGGATCTGCTCGCCGTGCTGGGTTGCGCGGCCGCCGCGTTCGCGCTCGGGCTCCTCGACGACTTCCGCCACCTCGAGCCCTCGACGAAGCTGGTGGGGCAGGTGGTGGTCGGCTCGGTTCTCTTCTTCGGCGGCGTCAAAGTCGAGTTCATCGGCTTCGCGCCCATCGCGTTCCTGCTGACGGTGTTCTGGGTGGTCGCGATGATGAACGCACTCAACCTCATGGACAATATGGACGGGTTGGCTGCGGGCGTCACCGCGATCGCGGCCATCGCGCTTGCCGTGGGCGCCACGCCGGACAGCCCGACCGCGGCGCTCCTTGCGGCGGCGACGGCGGGGATCTCCCTCGGCTTTCTCATCCACAACTTCTCACCGGCGCGCGTGTTCATGGGCGACGCCGGAAGCATGCTGCTCGGGTTCCTGCTCGCCGCCACGGCCCTCGCCGACACGAGCCGGACCGCGTCGAACGTCGGGTTGTCACTGATCGGTCCGCTCGCCGTGCTCGCGCTGCCGATCTTCGACACCACGCTGGTGGCCGTTTCGCGGCGGCTCGCCGGGCGATCGGTCGGCCAAGGCGGGAGAGATCACACCTCACACCGGCTCGCGGCGCTGGGAATGTCGGACCGGAGTGCCGTGCTCACGCTGTACGCCGTCGCGGCGGCGCTCGCCGGTCTCGGGGTGCTCGCGGATCTGCTTTCGACGCTCATCGTCCCGATCGTCGTGCTGTCGATGGTCGCGCTCATCCTGTTCGGGATCTTCCTCCAAGAGGTGCGGGTCTACGGCTGGCGGGGCCGGCCGGGATCGGACGCCGTCGAGCAGAGCGCCGTCCGCCGGAACATGTGGCTCATCGCGCGGTTCGGCGGTGAGATCGGCTTGGACGCCATCCTCCTCACCGTCGCGTACTACAGCTCGTTCCTGATCCGGTTCGAGGGCCCTCCGGAAGACTCGTGGCTGTACCTCTTCGTCGAGTCGGTTCCGATCGTCGTGGCGATCCAGCTCGGCACGCTCGTGCTGTTCGGCGCGTACCGGACGCTCTGGCGCTACGTCGGAGTCTCGGATGCCACGGTGATCGTCCAGGCCGTCATCGTGGGCGCGGCCGCCGCGGCGTTCGCACTCCTTTTCATCTACCGCTTCGAGGGCTACTCGAGGGCAGCGTTCATCATCGACGGGCTCCTCGCCGCCGCCCTGCTCGTCGCGAGCCGCGCTTCACTCGTTTGGCTGCAGCATTGGTTCGCGCGTCTGCCGAAGGCCGACAGCACGCGCGTGCTGATCGTGGGCGCGAATGACGGGGGAGCTTTCGCGCATCGGCTGCTCACCCACTCGACCGAGCGGACCTACCACGTCGTCGGGTTCCTCGACGACGACCCGGGCAAGCGCTATCGCAACGTCGCCGGCGTCCGGATCGTCGGCACCACGGCGGACCTTCCGGCCGTGGTCGAGCGGCTGAACGCCGAGCTGGTCGTCCTGGCGCTCGGTCAGGACGATCGTGAAGCGACCGCCCGAATCCGGGCCGCCGCCAGCGAGGCCGGAATCGAGTGCCGCGAGCTCATCCTCCCCTTGTGAGCGGGCCTCTCGTCTCGGTCGTTCTCGGCACGTTCAACCAGGCCCCCTACATCGAGCAGGCGATCGAGAGCGTGCTGGCGCAGACGCACGGCGAGATCGAGTTGATCATCGTCGACAACGGCTCGACGGACGGCACCACGGAGATCGTGATGGGCTACGCGGCCCGGCCGAACGTCCTGATTCAGCACCATGACGAGAACGGTCCGGTGACCGCGCGCCTGAACCGGGCTCTCGACGCAGCTCGTGGCGAGTTCGTTTCGTTTCTGTTCGGCGACGACTACTACCTTGCGGACAAGACGGCGCGCCAGCTCGCGCGGTTCGGAGCGCTCGGTCCCGAGTACGGAGTCGTCTACGGCCCCGGGTTTCGCCTGAACGCACGCACCGGGCGGCAGTGGCTCCACCGCGGTCGAGGCCCTTCCGGATGGGTGGCGGCCGATCTGCTGACGCACTTCCATTCCGCGTCACTCAACCCGATCGCACCGCTTATCCGGGCGAGCGCCCTGTCGCGGCACCGCTTCCACGAGGAGATCTTCCTCGAAGGCACCGAGAGCGTCCTGCTCCGGTTGAGCCTGTCCTGCAAGTTCTCGTACCTGCCCGAACCGCTCGTGGTCATGCGCGATCACCCGACCAACTGGGGGAAGGCCTTCCGCAAGAACGTGGAGTACAACTTCCTGCTGCTCGACCTGCTTCGGAAGGAGCCTTCATTCCCCGAGTCGCTGACACCCGTGCTCGTCTCCGTGAAAGCGCAGGCGCTTCGGAGCCTGGGGTGGACCACCGTCAGGCTCACCGATGAGGGAGCCACGGCGCGAGGCTACTTCCGCGACGCGATACGACTGCGGCGCCGCCAGGCCTTCCACCCGCGCACGCTGGTGGGCCTCGCTCTCTCCTTCGTGCCTCGCGGCGTGCGCCGCGCGCTGAACGCGGTCGGCTTCCGACTCCGCCGCCACCGCGCGGAGCTCGGCTACGTTCGCGATGCCTGAGGGAACGCGGTCAGGCGGCGAGCCCGCCGGGACTACAGAATGGTCGCCGTGAGCGAAGGTCAGCGCATCCTCATCACGGGTGGCGCGGGGTTCATCGGATCGCATCTCATCGATCGCCTCCGCTCGAGGTACGACATCACCCTCTTCGACAACCTCCAACGCAATGCGCTCGCACGCGACGTGCTGAGCAAGGGTGTGCGGCTCATCGAGGGCAACGTGCTCGACGCCCAGGCGATGACGCGGGCGATGGCCGGCCACACGCTGGTGCTCCACCTCGCGGCAATCGCCGGGACGCGATCCGTGGGCAAGGACAGCGCGCTCACCTCCAAGGTCAACTTCACCGGAACGGTGAACTGTCTCGAGGCCGCGGCGGACGCGGGTGCCAAGCGCGTCGTGGCATTCTCGACGTCGGAGGTCTACGGCCGCCGAGCGCTGGATGTGACCGAGGATCAGCCCGCGCAGATCCCGCCCGCCGACGACGACGAGCGCTGGGCCTATGCCGCGAGCAAGCTCGCGGCCGAGCACGCCGCGATGGCATTCCATCGCGCGGGAAGGGTCGAGGCGGTCGTCGTGCGACCCTTCAACGTGTACGGACCCGGCCAGGTGGGCGAAGGGGCGATCCGGGACATGGTGGACGTCGCGGTGAGGGGCGGTCCCATCGTGGTCAAGGGCGACGGGACGCAGATTCGCTCGTGGTGCTACGTTGAGGACTTCGTCGACGGCACGGTCGCGTGCCTCGAGCGGCAGGAGGCCGCAGGACGCATCTTCAACATCGGGAACCCCGCGGCGACGGTCGACAGCAATGAGCTCGCCGCCACGGTCGCGCGGCTCGCGGGAGGAGTCCGGGTCACGCGCGTGGCCGCGAACGGTCCCGATGTCGAGCAGCGGCGTCCCTCGATCGAGCGCGCGAAAGCGCTGCTCGGCTTCTCGCCGAAGATCGGCCTGGAGGAGGGCATTCGCCGGACGATCGCGTGGCGCCGCGCCGTCTAGCGCCGGGTAAGCCGGCCGAGCTCGGCCAGCAACCTCCCGAATGGGGTCTGGTCGTCGGAGCGCGAGGCGCCGGGAGGGTTCGGCAGCAGCTTCACGATCTCCGGGTAAGCGATCCCGCCCGCTCCCTCCGGGCTGGCGAGCGTGCGGGTGAGCTCGGGGAAGGCGCGGAGCTGATCGAGGCTTGCCAGGCGCCCCGCCCCATCGCGCAGCGGGAACCCGCCCCGGACATCGAACACGCGCCAGTCGCCGTCGACCTGCGCGTAGGCCACGGCGTGCACGACTCCGCCATCGGGGCGGCGTGCGAACGCGAGCGCTCCGCTGATCCCCTGGTAGCCGACGAGCGTCGCGAACACGTCCGCCGCCTGATCGGAGTTGCCGTAGCCGCGGATCACGACGTTCAGGGTGTGGTCGTCCACGACCGGGAGCCCGGGCGGTTGAGGCCGCACGTTGCCGTGCACCCAGCGCAGAATGGACAGAGCGCGATCCTCCTGTGACTCACCGGCACCCGCGACCGCCTGGGAGGCTACGCGGCGCAGCTGGAGGTCCCGCGAGACGAACATGATCGCCTTCTCGTAGAGCGGGATCTGGTACGTCGACACCTTGAAATCGACGCCGACGCTCGTGGTCGTGGGGAGGCTCGCGACCACGACGAGAACCGCGGCGGCCGCGATGACGACCGCGAGACGGCGGTACCGCTGCACTATCTGCCAATGCCCAGGTAGGCGGCTCCTGCCCTGCGGACCCTCTCCGGATCGAGGACGTTCCGGCCGTCGAGGACGACCGAGGCTCCCGTCGCGGCAAGCCACGCCAGGTCGGCGTACTCGGGCGCGAGCGCCTGGACGATGACCGCGTCGGCCCGCGCGAACCCGGGGCCCTGCGCGGGAGTGAAGCCGAACGCGCTCAGCTCGTCCGGGGTGAGAAGCGGATCCGCGGCCAGCACAACCGCACCGGCGTCGCGGAGAGGCTTCAGCAGCCTGATCGCCGGGCTGTTCGCGGTGTCCTTCACCCCGGGGCGATAGGTCACGCCGAGGATCAGCACGCGAGCCCCGGCGAGCCCTCCCTTGCGTCCGGAAGCGAGCCGCTCCACCGCGTAGTCGACCATTTCGTCGTTCTGCTCGCGCGCACTGAGCACGATGTCCGCGCTCTCGGGAGAGCGCGCTGCGTAGAAGTAGGGGTACACGGGGATGCAGTTGCCACCCACGCCCACGCCCGGAGAGTGGATGTGCGAGTACGGCTGGGAGTTGGCGCAGCGGATCGCCTCAGTCGCGTCGACGCCGAGGCCATCGGCCGCGCGGGCGAACGCGTTCGCCAGACCGATATTCGTGTCGCGGTAGGTCGTCTCGATGAGCTTGACGAACTCCGCCGTCTCGGCGTTGGCGACCTCCCAGGTCTCGAGGCCGAGCCCCTCGCGGTAGAAGCGCGCGGCGCGGCGGGTCGCCTCCTCATCGATGCCCCCGACGATCTTCGGGTATGTGCGAAGGTCGCGGAAGACGACCCCGACGGAGACGCGCTCCGGGCTGTACGCCATCCAGAAGTCACGGCCGTGCTTGCGGCCCCCACGTTCGAGAACCGGAAGCACGCGATCGCGGGTGGTTCGCGCCGGGACGGTCGACTCGATGACGACCGTCGTGCCGGTGCCGAGGCCACGGCTGATGTCCTCGCTCGCCCCGTCGAGCGCCGAGAAGTCGATGTCATCGGCGGATGTGGCGTGGACGGGCACGATGACGATGACGATCTCGGCGTTCGCGACCGCCGCGGCCGTATCCGACGTCGTCCGCCACCTGCCGGTGGCCGCGCCCGCCGCAAGCGACTCGCGCAGCTCGGGCTCGAGGAGGAGCTCGTCGTCGAGCCGGTCGATCACGCTTCTTCGGGACGGACTCACATCACTGCCGGTGACGTCGTGACCGGCCGCCAGATAGAAGCCGGCGAGCGGCAGGCCGAGCCTTCCCAAGCCGACGACCGTCACACGCATGTCAGGCGACCCTCTTCTGCCTGAGGAGCGCACGGGTCCCCCTGAGGCCGCAGTGCATCAGCGCGTCGACGATCGAGAGACCGGGAACGAAGGCTTGAGCGCGCGGCTGCGGATACTGCGGATGCCTGAAATCCTGGTAGACGAGGCGGACCCCCGCGGCTTCGAACTCGTCCTCCTCGAGATACCCCGCCGAGCCCCCGCCGCAGAGATAGGTGCTCCCACCCACCGCGCGCACCAGCGCGATGAGCAGATCGGTCGCGTGTCCGAAGTGCGGCAGCGTCGACATGGGGACGAGACGTGCCGCCGGCAGGCCGAGCGCCACGGTGAGCTCCCTGATCGCATGTGAGTTGTAGTCGCACAGCGACGAGGTTCTGTTCTCGATGAGCGGGCGCACGAGCGCGAGCGTCTCCTCGTAGAAGGGGGTCTTCCCGTAGTTGTAGCGGAGGAGCTCGAGTACCCGCTCACGCCACGGCGTCTCCTCGCTGATCTCGGTTTCGCGGATCGTTCGGACGCCGTGGTGGTTGCGAACGACCGGCACGGTCACCCACTTGGCCTGACCGCCCACGAGCATCGGGACTCGGTTGGTCCAGCCGCCGGCGCCCGACTTCGGGAACTGGACCTCATCCATGACGACGAAGACGTCCGACCGGGCGATCTTGTCGAAGAAGCCGAGCCATGGGAGGAAGTTCGGCTGATGGATCGCGACCACCTTGTCGCCGGCCGCAACGGGAGCCGTCACACCGAGAACATACTGCGCTCAGCCGGCCTCGCTCAAAAGACGGTCCAGCTGCGCGAGCGGAGCCTCGACGTGGTTCCGCATCGCCCACTCCCGACCCTGTGCGGCAGCGCGGCGTCGGGCTCCGGCATCGGTGAGCGCGAGCATCCGGTCCCGGATCGCGTCGACGGTGCTCGCCGAGAGGATGGGCGCGGGATCGTCGGCCGGATGTGGCTGGGGCTGCGCCGGATCGTAGGAGCTCACGACCGGCACACCGCACGCGAGCGCCTCGCGAGCGAGCATGCCGTACCCGCCGAGGATGAACTGCACCATTGCCACGTCGGCCAGACGGAGTGCGCGAATCAGGCGGCGCTTGCTGTACACGGTGGGCAGGAGGCAGACGTCGTCCGAGAGGCCGAGCTCGGAAATAAGGGAGGAGGCGACGGCCGCCTCGTGTCCCCATCCGAGCAGCAGGAGGAACGCAGGTACGCCGCGCGCGCGAACTTGAGCGAACGCGCGCAGCAGCAGGTCCTGACCCTTCTCGGCGAAGGAGACCCGGGAAGGACAGAAGTACACGATCCTGCCCTCCATGCGGGCGGCGACGTCCGCCCCGAACACCTCCGCGCGCGAGCCGGGCTCGATCGCGTCATAGCTCTCGACGTCGACCGGAACCGGGAACGGCCGCAGGTGATCCGCCAAATCGAGCGCCCGCAGGAAACCCAGGTCCATCGATGGCATTCCGAGAATCGCGAGCGACCGCTTCAGAGCGGCACGCTGGAGGAATCCTCGGGCGCGCTGGACGGGATTGCGCGACGTCGTCATGAAGGGCAGCGTGAAGACGTCCCAGCCCATCGTGATCACCCCGTACGGCGGTCCGGCCAGATACGCACTCCCTGCGGACGGTCCGAGAGCGACGAGGACGTCGTACTCGCTCGCCGCCGCGATGATCGGCACCTCCGGCACGATCACGGGCAGACCGAACGGCATCACGCCGAGCGGCATGACCCGCGCCAGCGCCGCCGGCAGTCTGATGCCCACACAGACCGCGCGAACGCTGACGCCGGGGCGCCTCACCCACTCCGGCTTGTGCCAGCCGACCTCCTTCTCGAGCGCTCGCCAGTAGGCGTCCCTCGGCGTGCGGTCGTACACGTCCGCCACCGGGCGCGCGAGATCCGCGTCTTCCCACACGGGCTGCTGATTGAACGGAAGATTCGGCTGCTGGATGAAGTCCGCGTCGTAGCCACGGCGCCGCAGCATCTTGGCGAATACGTACGACGCGTTCGTCGTGTTGTCCAGCAGAGCGATGCGCCGGTGACCACGGGTCATCGCGGCTGCCATCGCGTTCCATCGTACCGATCCCAATGCGCGGTCGGCGTAGAATCACAGCGCAAACACCAGGAGGACAGTGACGTGAGTCCCGGCGGCCAACACGCATCGCATGGGACCGGCGAGCTGCAGCTGGATCGCTTCAAAGCTCTCGGCTCGAACGTCGTGTTCGAGCCCGGGGTGCTCGTCTTCCACCCCGAGACCATCAGCATGGGCTCGAACATCTATGTCGGGCACAACGCGATCCTCAAGGGCTACTACAAGTCCGAGATGCAGATCGGGGACGACAGCTGGATCGGCCAGCAGTGCATGTTCCACAGCGCCGGAGGCCTCTACATCGGCAAGAAGGTCGGGATCGGGCCCGGCGTCGGGATTCTCACCTCCACGCACGAGGATCAGGGGCGCTTCGTTCCGCTCCTCACAAGCCCACTGGTCGCCGCCGAAGTGGTGATCGAGGACGAGTGCGATCTCGGCTGGGGTACGATCGTGCTGCCGGGGGTGACGATCGGGCGTGGCGCGCTCGTCGGTGCCGGCTCGGTCGTGACGAGCGATGTCGAGCCCTACTCGGTCGTCGCGGGCGTACCGGCCAAGCTCCTGCGCATGCGGGAGTAGTCAGCCGCGATCGCGGGCGCGCCGGTCGAGAGTCGCCGAAAGTCCTCCGGTGACATCCTGCGCGTACGTCGCGTTGACGCTCATGTAGCCGTCAATGATCGCCATGCGCCGCCGCTCGATCCGATCGAAGATCTCGTCGTAGCCGAGGCCCTGCTCGGTGAAATGCTCCGGATGGAGAAGCAGCTGAGCCACTCCGCCGCGCGTTCGCGAGACGAAGGCGAAGGGATCCTCGCCGACGATCATGCGCGAATCCGAGAGGTATCGACCGGGCACGAACAGCTCGGCGCCGTATGCCCCACGAAAGCCGTCGAAGGCCGGGTACAGCCCGTTGGCCGACGGGTTGTGCAGGCTCAGGGAGGTGACCGGCTGACCGGTGATGTCCTCGAGGAGACGCGCTTCGTTCCGCACGCGTGCGGCCAGCTGCGCGCGGTCGGCGCTTCCGTACGCGGCCGGCCAGAAGTGCAGTCCGATGTCGAAGCCCGCTTCGGCGAGGCTCCTGAGCACGGCACGGCTCGCGGGGGCGGCCACGTTGTAGAGGTCGCTGGTTGTCATGACGCAATACGTCGCCGGGATCCCGAGTTGCTGCTCGAGCTCGCTGACGCCCGCGGTGCCTGAGAGATCGAGGTCGACGTCATGCCGCAGCACGAGGGCGTCGCCGCCATCCCAGTCCCTGATCGACGTGAGCCGCCGCTCCGATCGGGCGAACTCGAAGAACCGGCGGAGCTCCGAAAGGCGGAAGAACGCTGGTCGCATCAGGCGCCCACCGGCGCCCGTCGGCCGACCATGTTCAGGCCCACGCTCGGCAGCCGTCGGACGTCCACGACACCCGCGTTGCGGAGCGCGGCGGTGACCTCGCTCTCCCGTTGGGGCTGGTCGTACGCGGGCCCGAGCATGTCGAGGGTGTCGAGGAGCGCCCACTCGTAGCGCTGGCTCCGGCTGAGCTCCTTCAGGTCGACGTAGTTCGCGACCGGGATGGCGAAGCGGAAGACGCGTCCGAGAAGCGGGATTCGGAAGAGCACGTCCGTCAACGGGAACAGGACGGGCATGAGGCGGCGGACCAGGCTCAGCTTGCCCTCGGTGCCCAGCGGCCGGAGCACCGCCCGCGCGAGGTACTTGCTGTAGAGCGGGGTCGTCCGGCGCCGCTCGTACGCCGTCACGGCGATGTGGGCATCGGGGCGCGCCGGGACCGCCAGCGCCGCGACCGCACGTAGGGGATCAGGCGTGTGCTGCACGACGCCGATGCAGTACACCGCCTCGAACGTCCCCGGGGCGAAGGGCATCGCATACACGTCGGCCTGGACGAGCTCGACGCTGGGGTCGCCCGCGACGTTCAGTGCCGCCGCATCGACTGCGTCGCTGTAGTCCAGGCCGACCACGTGCGCCCCGAGACGCGACGCGACTTCGACGAAGCGCCCCGCACCGCAGCCCACGTCGAGGACCCGCTTGCCCTTCCACCACTCCGCCGGCAGCCCGGTCTCCGACAGGAGTCGCCGCTCCGAAAGCGTCGTCCCGTTGAAGCGATCGATCTGCGCGGTCCGAAAGCGCTTCCACTGCTCACCGAAGGACCTGGCGTAGTTCTCCGCCGGTACGAAGCGCGGAATGCCGGCAACGATCGGGAACTCCCGACCGCAGGCATCGCACCACAGCGACCCGGACACGATGCGCTCACCCTCGCGGTCTCCGACCACGCAGCGCAGGGCGCCGCCGCACGACGGACAGCGGAGGAGGTCCGTGAAGCCGGCCTTCAATTCGGATCCGTGAACGCGCGGTGCCAGAGCTCGAGCATCAGGAGGGACCACACACGATGCGTATGATCCTCGCGGCCCGAGGTGTGGTCACGGACCAGGCGCTCGAGAACGTCGGGGCGGAAGTAGCCGCGGCCCCGCGCTCGTGCCGAGAGGATGATGTCCTCCGCGAATCCGCCGAGGTCGCCACGGAACCACGCTCCCACGGGAACGCCGAACCCTTGCTTCGGCCGGTACATGTTCTCGCGCGGTACGCGGTCGGCCAGCGCCTTCTTGAGGACGTACTTGCGCTCGCCCGCCTTGATCTTGAGCGACGTGGGCAGCGAGATCGCGAACTCGACGAGCTCGCGGTCCAGGAGCGGAGAGCGGACTTCGAGCGAGTTCGCCATCGAGGCGATGTCCACCTTCACCAGCAGGTCGTCGGGAAGGTACACGGCGCGATCGATCGCCTGCGCGGTGGCGATGGGATCCGCCCATGTCCAGGTCTGCCCGGTGAGGCTCGCGACGTCGTCGGCGCCGGCGGTCTCGGCCGCGAAGGCCGGGTCGAGGAGTGGCGCGAGCTGCGCCGTGTCGAAGACCCCGAGCCAGCGGAGATAGCGCTCGCTCGGCGGGAGCGAGAGGGCGCCGACGAAGCGCTTGACCCTTCTCGCCCGTGACCGCGGGGAGAGCGAGTCGGGGAGCACCGATCCGACGAGCCAGAGCGCGAGCTTCGCGGCCGACAGCGGCGCGCGATCGAAACGCGACGCGATCTGCGCGGCCTGGTGCCGCTCGTATCCGGCGAAGAGCTCATCGCCGCCGTCCCCGTTCAGCGCCACGGTCACGTGCCGACGCGTGAGCTTGGAGAGGAAGAACGTCGGCACCGCGGACGAGTCGGCGTACGGCTCGCCGTAGTGCCGGACCAGCTGGTCGAGCACCTCGAGCCCCTCGGGACGGACGACGAACTCATGGTGCTCGGTGCCGTAGCGCTCCGCGATGCGCCGGGCGTGCGGTAGCTCGGAGTACGCGGCGTCGTCGAAGCCGATCGAGAAGGTTCTGACGTGCGGCGTGAGCTCGGCCATCGTGGCCACCACGCCACTGGAGTCCACGCCACCCGAAAGGAACGCGCCGATCGGAACGTCCGCGATGAGGCGGCGGGCGACCGCAGCACGCAGGAGGCGGCGCAGCTCGAGCACGGCATCCTCCTCGCCGATCGTGAGCGTCCCGGCCTGGGGCGGCGTCCAGTACCGCCGGAGCGCGACCGTGCCGTCGCGCCAGACCAGGACGTGCGCGGGTGGGAGTTTTTGGAGGCCCGCGAACGCGTCGCCGGGCGCAGGAACGTATCCCAACCGGAGGTAGCGGCGCACCGCCTGGGGATCGATCGAAGGACGCCCGCGCAGGCCGGCGAGGAGGCTCGCGTGCTCCGACGCGAACGTGAGGCGGTCGCTCTCGGACACGTAGAGCAGCGGCTTCTTTCCCATCCGGTCGCGCGCGAGCACGAGCGTGCCGGTCCTCGTGTCCCAGACCGCGATCGCGAACATCCCCTCGAGCCGCTCGACGAAGCGCTCCCCGAGGTCCTCGTAGAGATGCACGATCGTCTCGGTGTCGGAGTGCTCGGTGACGAGCCGGTGTCCCTTGCGAGAGAGCTCCTCGCGCAGCTCCTGGAAATTGTAAATCTCGCCGTTGAAAACGGTCCACACGGTTCCGTCCTCGTTGCATTGGGGCTGATCTCCGGTGAGCAGGTCGACGATGGCGAGGCGCCGGATCCCGAGCGCGACGTGGGGGGTCACCTTCTCGCCCGCGGCATCGGGGCCCCGGTGGGCGATGAGGTCGCGCATTCGGCGAAGTGGAGCGGTGAGGTCGCTCGGTGTCCGGCTCGCGATGCCGGCGATGCCGCACATGAAGGTGAAACCTACGATAGGCCCCATGCTGACGCTCCGGAGCCTCGGCGCCGCCATCGCGACACTGTCCGTCGGCAGCTACGCGGCGATCGTCACCGGTGTCGCGACGAACATCATCGTCGCGCGATACCTCGGCGCCGGCGGATATGGACGCCTGGCGCTCCTGCTTATGGTGTCGCAGGTTCTGCTCACGCTCGCGTCGGCCTGGACCCTCCCCGGACTCATCCGGTTCGGTGCGCAGGAGCACGCGCTTCGGGGCACCGTGGCGGCGTCGCTGCGGTCGCGGACCGTGATCCTCGCGCCGTGCCTGATCCTCGCGGTCCTCGCGCTGTGGGCGGGCCGCGCACCGATCGCCGCCTACGTCGACGTCCCGGAGGAAGGCTTGCTCGTCGTATCCGTGCACCTCCTCGCCGCGGCCTTCGCGCAGACGATCGGCGGGGCACTCCAAGCGGCCGGTCGGATGCCCCTCTACGGCGCGAGCCTCTTCGCCGAGAAGGCGGCCGCGCTCGTCGCGATCCTCGCGCTGGCGACCCTTGCCGGACCGCTCGACGCGCCGGGAGTGCTCGGGGGCATGGCGCTCGCGGCGGTGACGATCGGCGGCGCCGGGCTGACGCTCATCTGGCGAGCCGGCCTGCTGCGCGACGCCGCGCCGGAGAGCCGCCGGTTGCGCGAGCTCTGGCGCTTTTCGCTGCCGCAGCTCGGCGGAAGCTGGGCCGGCATCTTCGGCAGCCAGTGGATCGACTTCGTGATCATCCGGCAGTTCCTCACCCTGCCGCAGCTCGGGCTCTACGCCCTCGCGTTCCAGATCGCCGGTACGGTGCAGCAGCTCCCGGTCGTCGCGTCCACCGTCCTGCTGCCCTGGCTCTCGGCCGCCGCCGCGCGCGGCGACGACCGTGAGGTCCGCTCGCTTCTCGGACGGCCGGCGCGCCTCGCGCTGGTGGCGTTCGCGACCGGCACGGGCCTGCTGCTGACGTTCGCCGATCCGATCGTCCCGCTCATCTTCGGCGAGACGTTCGCCGAGGCGATCGTCCCGCTCTCGGTCCTGCTTGTCGCGTCGTGCGTCGCGGCCGTCTTCCACATGATCAATCCCGCGCTGACGGCGCGTGGCATCGTCTGGCCGGTGACGCTCGCGGTTGTCGCGGCCGTGGCGACCAACGTCGCGTTCGACCTGCTCCTGATCCCGCAGCACGGCATCACCGGTGCGGCGCTGGCGACCCTCGCCGCCTATCTGGTGTCGACCGGGATCATCACGATCGCCGGCCACGTGAAGCTTCAGGCGCCGGTCGCGGGTTACGCGCTCTTCATCCTCCCGGTGATCGCCCCCTTCGCCGCGACGACGCTGCTGTCGGGAACGTTCGGCGCGATCGCGTCGCTGACGCTCATGCTCGCGCTCGCGGCGGTTCTGGCGGTCGCTGCCGGGGCGGCGCGGCGCGCTGATACATTCGCTCCTACGAATCGATGACGCTCCGCCCAGATCCCCTTCGTCGTGCTCTCGTCACGGGCGGCGCCGGCTTCATCGGCTCCCACCTCGTTCGCGCTCTCGTCGACCAGAACATCGACGTCACCGTCGCCGACGACTTCTCGACGGGAAGCCGCGCGAACCTCGCGGGAGTCCGCGCGGAGATCGCCGAGGTGGACCTCTCCTCCGCGCCGCTCGACGACGTCGTCCGCGGCAACGACGTCATCTTCCACCTCGCGGCCCTCGGGTCGGTACCCCGGTCGGTGCGCGATCCTCTGCGCTGCCACGAGGCCGCCGCGACGGCCACCTTGCGCCTCCTCGTCGCGGCCCGCGATGCGGCGGTCCCGCGCTTCATCACCTCGTCGTCGTCGTCCGTGTACGGCAACGTGTCGGAGCCCCCGATGCGCGAGACCATGCCCACCGTCCCGCGCTCGCCGTATGCCGTCGCGAAGCTCGCCGCCGAGTGCTACACGCGCGTCTTCGCGGAGCTGTACGGGATGCAGACGGTGAGCCTGCGGTACTTCAACGTCTTCGGGCCCCGCCAGGACCCCAGCTCGGCGTACGCGGCGGTGATCCCGCTCTTCGTGACCGCGTATATGCGCGGGGACGCGCCTCGCGTCTTTGGCGACGGCCGGCAGTCGCGCGACTTCACGTACGTGGACAACGTGGTTCGCGCGAACCTCCTCGCCGCGCGCGCGCCCAAGCTCGCGGGCGAGTCGGTCAACGTCGCGGCCGGCGCACCGCACTCGCTCCTCGCGCTGCTCGACAGCATCTCGGCCATCTTCGGCCGGCGCCTGGAGCCGACCTTCGCCCCCGATCGGCCCGGGGACATCCGCAACTCGCACGCGGACATCGGGCTGGCGCGGCGGCTGCTCGGGTTCGAGCCCGTCGTCGACTTCGAAGCGGGCCTGCGCCGCACGGTGGACTGGCTTCGCGAGAGTGCGGGGGCGAAGCCGTAGCGCGCATCCGGGTCCTTCGGGTCATCACCCGTCTGAACGTGGGCGGTCCGGCCATTCACACCGCCCTCCTCACGTCTCGGCTCGATCCCTCCCGCTTCGAGACCCTGCTCGTCGCCGGCCAGGAGGGCGAGACCGAGGGCAGCATGCTCGAGCTCGGCCGCATCGCGCAGGTCCGGCCGGTCCGCGTGCCGGCGCTGGGCAGGAGGATCTCGCCGCTCGACGACGTGCGCGCGCTGGGCGCGGTCCTGGGCATCGCGCGGCGCTTCCGCCCGCACATCGTGCATACCCATCTCGCCAAGGCCGGCATGTTCGGACGCATCGCCGGACGGCTCGTCGGCGCGCCGGTGATCCTGCACACGTACCACGGCTCGGTGTTCCAGGGGTACTTCGGCGGCGGGGCGTCGCGGATCTACGCGTCGGCCGAGCGCATGCTGGCGCGGATGAGCACCCGCCTCATCGCGATCACGCCGAGTGGTCGCCGCGAGCTCGTGGACCGCGGGATCGCTCCGACGGAGAAGATCGTCGAGGTGCCGCTCGGCTTCGACCTCGAGCCGCTGCGTCGGCCCGTGAGCGGGTCGGCGATTCGGGCCGAGCTCGGCATCCCCGCCGGGGCGCCAACCGTGGGGATCGTCGCGCGGCTGGTGCCGATCAAGGACGTCGCCACGTTCCTGCGCGCGGTGGCCCGGGCGCGTGCCGACGTTCCCGGCCTGGTCGCGGTCGTGGTGGGCGACGGCGAGGAGCGCCGGCGCTTGGAGGAGGTCACGGCGGCGCTGGGCCTGACGGCATGCTGCCGCTTCGTCGGCTGGCGCGCGGACATTCCCGAAGTCCTCGCCGCGCTCGACGTCCTCGCGCTCACCTCCCTCAACGAGGGCTCGCCCGTAAGCGTCATCGAGGGCATGGCCGCGGGAAAGGCGATCGTGGCCACCAACGTGGGCGGCGTGCCCGATGTGGTCACGGACGGGGTGACCGGCCTCCTCGTGCCCGCGGGTGACGCCGAGGCGATCGGCGCCGCCATCGGTGCGCTCCTGCGCGACCCCGCGCGGCGGGCGAGCCTCGGAGCGGCCGCAGCGCGCGCCGTGTTCCCCAAGTACGACGCCGGCCGCCTCGTCGGCGATATCGAGCGCCTCTACCTCGAGCTCCTCGGTGACCGCGCATGAAGGTCGTCTTCCTCACCCACAACGGGTCGGCGACCGCGCTGGTCCGGAGCCAGGTGCTCCCCTACCTCCGCCGCCTCATCGCCCGCGGCGTGACGATCGACCTGGTCAGCTTCGAGCGCGGGGATCTTCCCGCGCCGCCCGAGGGCATCGCCCGCTGGCATCCGATCCGCGCGACCGCCGGCCAGGGGCTCCTTGCCAAGGTCCGCGACATCCTCATCGGCGGCTTCCGGGTCGGCGCTTTGCTGCTCCGCGGAACCGACGTGGTGCATGCGCGGAGCTACCTGCCGGCCGCGATCGCGTGGGCCGCGCACGCGGTCTTGCGGCGCCCGTACATTTTCGATATGCGCGGCTTCCTCCCCGAGGAGTACGTGGAAGGCGGCCACTGGACCGAACGGGATCTCAGATACCGCGTGCTGCGCTGGGTCGAATGGCATCTGCTGCGCGGTGCCGCGGCCGTGGTGGTGCTCACGCACCGTGCGGAGGAGCGCCTACGCACGGAGCCGCGCTACGCGCGCGCGCTTCCGCAGGAGACCCCGGTCACGGTCATCCCGTGCGCGGTCGATCTCGATCGCTTCCGCCCTGCGCCCGAGCGGCGGCCCCATCCGACGCTCGTCTACGCCGGCTCGCTGGGCATGTGGTATGCGCTCGACCCGATGCTGCGGGTGTTCGCCCAGGCGCGGCGCGCCGTGCCCGATCTGCGCTTCCTCGTGCTGAACGTCGGCCAGCACGAGATCGTCCGCGAGCGCGCGGCGGCGCACGGCCTCCTAGACGCCGTCGAGATCCGGGCGGCGTCGTTCGATGAGATGCCGGGCCTGCTCGGCGGGGCGCACGCCGGGATCTGCCTGCTAGAGCAGGCCTCCTCGAAGCTCGGCTCGTCGCCGATCAAGGTCGCGGAGTACCTCGCGTGCGGGCTCCCCGTGGTGGTGAATGCCGGCCAGGGGGACACCGATTCGCTCGTGGCGCGCGACGCCGCGGGGCACGTGATCACGGGCTATTCCGACGCCGAGATCGCCCGCGCCGCGGCCGGGCTGGTCCGGCTCCTGGGGGACGAGGACGCCCGTGCGAACGCCCGCCGTCTCGCGGAGCGGGAGTACTCGGCGGACCGCGCCGCCGAGGACTACCTCGGGATCTACGAAGCGGTCAGCGCGACCCGAAGAACCGCCCGAACGACTCGATGACCCGTCCGAGCTGACGCTCGGTCAAGGCCGGGTGCACCCCGATGAAGAACGCGTTGTCGCGGAGCATGCGCGCGTTGGGCAGATCACCCGCCACGCGACCCGGCTGGTTGCGGAATCCCGGCTGGTCCGGAAGGCATCCCGCGAAGATCGGTCGCGTCTCGATGCCGTCCCGCTCCAGGTGGCGCACGAGCTCGCCGCGCTTCACGCCCGAGCCCGGCACCACAGTGAGCGGGTACGTGTAGTACGTGTGCGTCAGGCCCGCAGGCACCTTCGCCGGCCGCACATAGCTCGCGAACCGCGCGAGCTCGCGCGTGTAGAACGCGGCGTTCGCGATGCGCTTGGCGTTCATCGCGTCCAGCTTGCGCAGCTGCTCGACGCCGAACGAGGCGGTCACATCGGTCATGCGGACGTTGTACCCGATGCGCTCGAAGATGTAGCGCTTGTCGTAATCGACGAGCTTGTCGTCGGTGTAGAAGCGCCCCTCGTCGATCGCCGCCTGGTCGAGGCGCCCGAACTCGCGGAGCGACCGGTTGACCTTGGCATACCTGTCGTCGTTGGTCAGGACCATCCCGCCCTCGCCGGTGGTCATGTTGTGCGCGACGAAGAAGCTGTGCGTCGCCAGAGTGCCGAAGCTCCCCACCTTGCGGTCCCCGATCGCCGCGCCGTGCGCCTCGCAGCAGTCCTCGAGAATCTTCAGGCCGCGACGCTCGGCGACACGCGCGATCGCTGGGATGTCCGCGGGATACCCGAGCGTGTGGACGGCCATGATCCAGCGGGTGCGCGGCCCGACGGCGGCGTCGCACGCGCCCGCGTCGAGGTTGTACGTGAGGGGATCGACGTCGGCGTAGACGGGGACGCATCCGACCTGGATCACCGGGGAGGCAACGGTGGCGAACGTCGTCGCCGGCACGATCACCTCGTCGCCGGGTGCGAGGTCGCCCATCTCGATCGCGGACGCCAACGCGAGCAGATTCGCCGACGAGCCCGAGTTCACCGCGACCCCATGCCGCGTGCCGACGTATGCCGCGAAAGCGGCCTCGAACTCGCGGACCTTCGGTCCCTGCGAGATCCAGTTGGACAGGATGGTGCGCAGCGCCGCCTGCGGCTCGCGGGCGTCGTACGCCACGGAGCTCAGCGGCACGCGATCGGTGGTCGCCTCGTTCGCGATCCGCGACGCCACGTACCGGGCGATGAGGGCATCCATCTCGGCGAGGAGCCGCTCGCGCTCCTGATCACTCACGACAGCGTCCCCGCTCCAGAAGCCAATGCACGTCGGATCCCCTCCTCGAATTCAACCGAAGCCTCCCAGCCGAGGAGGCGCTTCGCTTTCGCGGTCAGCGCGGCGTGTCGCGAGTGCCCCGAGCCCTTCTCGTCCGGCCGGACGGGAAGCTTCTCGAACACCAGCGCGAGGTCGCCCTTTCCGAGCACGCGCGCGATTGCGTGCGCCGCATCGCGGATCGATCGCTCGCGGCCGCTGGCGACGTTCACAGCCTCGGCCCCCCGCACGGCCTGCACCTTCGCCACGGCGGCGCGGATCGCGCCCACCACGTCGTCGATGTAGATGAAGTCACGCGTCGACTCGCCGGGACCGAACTCGACCTGCCCGCTCGCGCCGGCGATCTTGCGGATCGCCGAAGCCATGAATGAGGAGTCCTTCGCACCTGGGCCGTAGACCGTGAAGATGCGCAGCAGGATCGACGGCACCGAGAAGCAGCGCCAGAACGCGATCGCCGCCGCCTCAGCGCCGAGCTTGGACGCTCCGAGCGGGGAGATCGGATCAAGCCGGGTGGATTCGTCCCACGGCAGCTCGGAGGAGCCGTCATAGACGTACACGCTGCTCGCGAGCACGACCGCTCCGCCCGAAGCGCGCGCGAGCTCGAAGATGCGCGCCGTGCCGGCCGCGTTCACGCGCATCGCTTCCATCGGTGCAGCCAGCGCATCACCTGGCGCGACGACACCCGCGCAGTGGACGATCACGTCGAACGGGGGCAGATCCGCGGGTTGCGCGAGCACGTCGGCTTCCACATACCGCTCGCGCGGGATGCCGGCGCGCTCGCTGTAGGTCCGTGACCAGCCCCAGACCTCATTGCCGTCGGCGAGGGCCCGCGCCGAGGCGCCTCCGATGAATCCGGATGCCCCGGTGATCAGTAGCCGCATGCGATGGGGGGCTGCACGCCGCGATACTACGGGAGTGTCCGAGGCCGAGCCAGAGCTTTCGATCCTCCTTCCCGTGTACCACGAGGAAGAGAACGTCGGACAGGCGATCGAAACGATCGCGACCAACGTGCGCACCGCCTACGAGCTGCTCGTCGTGTACGACAGCGAGAGCGATCCCACGGTGGCAGTGGTCGAGCGGATTCGCGCGGCCGACGCGCGCGTGCGCCTGGTCAGGAACCGCTTCGGCGCCGGTCGCGGCCTGCTGAACGCGATCCGCACCGGCATCGCGGAGGCCCGCGGGGACGCGCTACTCGTGACGATGGCGGACAACACCGACGACATCGCCGCGGTCGACCGCATGGTCTCGCTCCATCGTGAGGGCAACGTGGTGGTGAGCGCGACCCGCCACTCGAGGGGGGGCTCGATGAGCGGGGGGCCGTTCATGAAAGGCTTCCTGTCGCGCTGGGGAGGCATCACGCTGCACTGGCTGACCGGCCTGCCGACGTCCGATCCCACGAATGCCTTCAAGCTATGGGACGCGGCGTTCGTCCGCAGGACACCCATCGAGACCACCGGCGGCTTCGAGTACTCGCTCGAGCTCTGCGCCAAGGCCTACGCCGCCGGCGAACGGATCGTCGAGATCCCGACGGCGTGGCGCGAGCGCGAGGTCGGCACGTCGAAGTTTCAGCTCTGGAAGTGGCTTCCCCGCTACGTTCGCTGGTACGCGTGGCTCGTCCGCCGCACCTGGGCCGACCGGCTGCTACGCCGACGGCGCTGAGTACCACTCCAGGGTCTGCAGGAGGCCTTCCGCGAGCCAGTGCTGCGGCGTGAATCCGGTCAGGTGCCGGAGCCTCGTGGTGTCGGGACAGCGCCGCGAGACCGATCCGTCGCGCCGCCCGGCCTCGCGGATCGGCCGGTCGATTCCCATGAGCTTCATGAGCAGGCGCGTGAGGTCCTCCACACGGATCTCCTCCCGCGCATCCCCGATGTGCACCAGGTCGGGAGCTTCGGGCAGCGCGCCGACGAGCCGGGTGGCCTCGACCGCGTCGGCCACGTAGCAGAACGCGCGCGTCTCATCGAGGCCGAACACGTCGAGCGGCCCGGACCCCCCGCGGATGCGGGCGATCAGCTCAGGCACCACATGGCGGTGGCCCATCCGAGGGCCGTAGACGTTGTGGTAGCGGATCACCGTCGTAGGCACGCCCTTCGCCTCAGCGAAGCGCAGGGCGAGGAACTCGCCCATGAACTTGCTGGTGGCGTACGAGAACCGGATCTTCGTCGGCTGCGTGAAGACGACGGGCGCGGATTCATCGGTTGGGACCTGCAGCAGCCCGACGGCGCCGGCGTCGGCATAGACCTCCGAGGTCGAGGAGTAGACGAGGCGCCCGGGCCGCCCTCGCTCGGCGGCGTCGAGGACGTTCATCATGATGCGTAGGTTCGCGGTCGAGACTTCGTACGGCTTCTCGTAGAAGAGCTGCGTGCCGTTGATCGCGGCGAGGTGGTACAGGACGTCCACGCCGGCGTGCGGGGCGAGCGCCGCCGCGCCATCGGCCGTGGCAAGGTCGATCCGCTCGAGGTGCACGGAGCCGGAGGCGAGCAGGCGAGCGAGGTCGGCGTCGACCGCTCCATCGCCCTTCGCGAGGCTGTCGACCAGGGTGACCCGGTCGCCCCTCGAAGCGTGCAGACGAGCGAGGTGGAAGCCGATGAAGCCGCCGCCGCCGGTGATGAGAACCGTCGCGATGCGGTCAGTGTACGGGCGTTGCGAAGCCGTTTCCGGTAATCTGAGCCTCTGGGCACGGATCTTCAGCGGCGCGTCATGGCATACATCCGCGCGCATCCATGGCTCTCGGCGTTCGCTGCCGTCACCGGCCTGTTGCTGGGCCTCGGCATCGGACTGCCCCTCTCAAGAGGGCAATTCGGCGCGGTGGTGCTCATCGCCGTCACGTCGGCGCTGGTCGGCCTTCTCTTCCGCCTGCTCGTGCCGAATGAGCACCGGCCGGCGGTCGGTATCGCGCTGCTGCTCGGGCTGGGCCTGCGGTTCGCCTCCGCCGCGGTCCTGTACTTCGGTGCCGAGGCGCTCGGCCGGACGGTGTTCTCCTCGACCGTTCCGATCTATTACGTCGTGGGTGATGACGCGAGCTATGCGGAGCTCTCCTGGGGCGTCCTCCAGTGGATGCAGGGCCGACCCGACCCGCGCTTCTTCCCCGTGTCCTGGTTCGGGCAGGCGTATCTCATCGGATCGTTCTTCTTCCTCGAGCTCTTCGTTTTCTGGATCTTCGGACCGGTCATGCTGCACATCCAGATTGTCAACGCGGCACTGGGTGGGGCGACGGTGCTGCTCGTGTATGGCATCGCGTCTAGGCTCCTCGGCGCCCGGCCGGCGCTGCTGAGCACGTTCGCCGTAGCCCTCCTCCCCTCGATCGTGCTGTGGAACTCGGTTGGGCTCAAGGACTCGCTCGCGCTCGCCTTGATCGCGGCGGTCCTATGGCTCTTCCTGCGCTTCCAAGAGCGGCCGCGCTGGCCGCTCATGCTCGTGATCTTCGTCACGCTCATTCCGATCGAAACGACGAGGCGTTACCTGTACGTCGTCCTCTCGGGCCTCTTCCCGGTGGCGGTCGCGCTCACCCCGCGCCTCGCGCTGCCGCGACGCATCCGCATGACCGCCGGTGCCGCCCTGCTTGCGTTCGTCCTGCTCTCTCTCGGCGCCGCTGCCGGCCAGGGTACGTACGGCATTCCCACCGGATTCGCCACGTTCGAGGCCATACGCCTCGGCATGGGTGAGGGAGCCCGGACGAGCTACGCCGACCCGCGGGCGATCGTGGTGAACACCGGAGATCGGTTCGTCGTCGTGGACGCGGACCGGACACCGGCACCCACCCTTCAGCCATCCGCGACACCGGCACCCACCCTTCAGCCATCCGCGACACCGGCACCCACCCTTCAGCCA
>VGPA01000002.1 GCA_016875665.1 Chloroflexota bacterium
CGGCGCAGGGACCTCGATCGACAGCAGCCCGAAGATCATCGCGCGCGACGACGCGTGGCACAGTGAGAACGCGGCCGCCGCGACGACGAGGCCGGCCACGGAGGCGATGAGCGGGAGCACGAGGAGGGCGGCGCCGGAGAGGATCATCGTCCCCGCGAGCACCGGGCGGAAGCCGACGCGGTCGCCGACGTAGCCGGCGAACGGCGAGAGCGCACCGCCGACGAGCGCCGCGGTGCCGGTGACGGCCGCGATCGCGCTCACGAGGCGGTCCGGCCCGTTCGCCCGTTCGACGAGGAGCGGCAAGTAGGCACCGGTCATCATGCTGCCGAGGAACGCGACGCCGAAGAGCGTGAACAGGCGGCGGGTGGCCGGGTCGGCCGCGGCGCCGCGCAGCGAGTCGAGCGCGATCCGCACCGGTGACGCGGTGACCGGCTTCTCCGGCCGCACCTCGGGCATGAGCAGGATCAGCAGGAGGCTCACCCCGACCATGAGCCCGCTCGAGATCGCGTACACGTGCGTGAGCGTGAGGCCGAGGAGGTCCACGATCAGCCCGGCCAGCACCGGGCCGAGGGCCGAGCCGAGGAACCCGGCGGCGCCGATCGTGGCGAGGATGGTGCCGAGGCGGTCGCGCGGGGCGGTCTCGCGGACGACGGCGAGCATGACCCCTGTGTTTCCGAGCGAGAGGCCCATGCCGATGAACGAGCCGGCGAGCTGCCACGGCTCGCGGCTGGCGGCCACTCCCGCGAGCACGACCGCCTCGACGAGCGCGCTGCGCACGATCACCGCCTTGCGGCTGTACCGGTCGGCCCAGGCCCCCCAGAACGGGACGAACGGCAGCCCGACGAGGAACGTGAGCGGCGTGAGCCGGCCGAGCCACTCGGGGACGTCGGCCGCGGGGAGGCCGAGCGCGGGCAGGGTGACCGGCAGCAGCGCGAAAACCTGGCTGACGCCGATCGGCTCGACGAGCGACGTGAGCGTGAACAGGCCGGCAAGGCGCAGCCAGTGCGGGTGCGTCAGCGGACGAGCGGGCGCCGCGGCGCTATCGGGAGCGCTTCGGAGGATCGGCGGTGGGCTGGGCCAGGCGGGCGATGCGCGCCGTCTTCACCGCGAGCTGGAGCGGAAGCCAGCGGGTGGGTGGGCTGAGATCGAGATCGAGCAGCGTCGAGATGCGCTCGAGCCGCTGGCGCAGGGTGTTGCGGTGGAGGAACAGCTGCTTGGCCGCGAGCGCCGTGTTGCCGCCGTTGTCGAGGTATGCCTCGAGCGTGCGCAGCAGCTCGTCGCCGAGCGTTGAAACCTGACGGTACTCGCGCTCGTCGGTGAGACCGCCTTGCACGAGCGAGGTGACGAACCGGTACGAGCCCAGCTCGTCGAAGCGCACGGTCCGGCCGGCGCCGAAGAGGCGCTGCCCGAGCCCGAGCGCCTCCTTGGCCTGCTCGTACGCGAGCGGATAGCGCGTCAGCTCTTTGCACGGCTGGCTCACGCCAACCGAGCAGCCGTGGCTGTCGAGATTCGCGGCGGCGGGGGCTGCGACGATCGCGACGAGGCGGTCCTCTGATGCGTCGGCGATGGTCGCGCGGTCGAGCAGCTGGAGCGACGCGCGCAGACGCTCGGTGTTGCCCTCGGGACCGGCGGTCGCAGTGATGACGACGCGCGGCTCGCTGAGCACGCAGCCGAGGCGCTTCGCGCGCGCGGCGGTGGCGGCAGGATCGGAACCGTTGGGCCTGACGATCTCCCAGAGCAGCTCTTCCGGCCGCGCCCGCTGGCTCGATCCCTCGAGGAGTTGGCGCTGGCGGATGGCCACGGCCGCGACACGGGCGAGGCGCTCGTAGAGCTGGCGCTCGTGGAGCGTGAAGCGATGCGGCCGGTCGTCGCAGATCACGAGCATGCCGACGCGGGAAGAGCCGGCGAGCGCCGGCAGCGCGACGTGAGAGATCGCGGGAGCGTCCTGGCCGCCACGCCACACGGGAGGCACCTCACCGCCGCGCGGCGCGACGGCCGCCAGGCGGAGCTCGCCGCTGCCGCGGTCGGCCACGTACAGCACACAGGCCGTTCCGCCGGTTGCGCGCAGGCTGATCGCCGCGAGGCCGGCCAGGACCTCACTGAGCGGCATCTCCCCGCCGCTCGCGCGACCGAGCAGGTCCACCGCCTCGAGCAGCTCGCTCGTGCGGCGTGAGTAGTCGCGCGTCTCCTGGCGATCGAGCGCAAGTCCGGCGACGCGCGCGAGATCGGCCACCACGCGTCCGGTGGTCGCCGCGCGCAGGAACGAGGCCTCGCCGGACAGCACGACCACCGCGCACGGCCGCCCGTCGCATGCGCCGATGCCCGTCGCGACCGCCATCGTGCGCGCGGCGCCGAGCGCGCCCTGCACCTGCTTGCCCGGGGCCGCGCCCGCGCGGCCGACGATGCTCTCGCCGAGCTCGTACTCCTCGCTCGTCGCAAGCGGGCTCGTCGCGGGGGCGGCGATCCGGCGCGCGAAACGCTGCGCGTCCGGGTCCCAAACGTACACCGCCGCGGCAGTGCATCCGTCGATCGATGCGAGCCGGTCGACGAGCGAGCGCAGCACTTCATCCGCCTCGTAAGTGGATCCAAGTGTGCCCAGTAGATCGCCGAGCAGGCGGCCCGCTTCCAGGGGAGTCGCCGTGTGCACCACGCTCAAGTGCTGCGGGGTGAAGGGTGCGGGCGGAACGTTGTCCCTCTGTGCGGCTCCCCGGACCATCGGTTCAGATCGACGTGTTGCTCGCATCTGCCCCCGCCCCCTCCCCGCGGAACCCCGTTCCGCGATCGGCCGTGCCTACCGATCAGCTCAAATTTGAAGGCTCGCCGGGGATCTCGTCAAGATTGGATCCAGTCTGGTGAAGGTTACGGAAGCGCACCGGACGACCGTGAGCGTGGTCCACGGGGAGATCCGGGGCCGGATCCTGACTGGCGAGATCGCCCCGGGGGCCTGGCTGCGCCAGGAGGACCTCGCGGCGTCACTTTCCGTCAGCCGGATGCCGGTCCGGGAGGCGCTGGCCCTGCTCGCCGTCGAGGGGCTGGTCGAGATGCTGCCGCACCGCGGATGCCGCGTGCCCGCGCTCTCGATCGACGAGCTCGAGGAGGTCTACGCCGCGCGCATGGGGCTCGAGGCGCTGGCGGCGCGGTACGCGTCGCTCCGCATCTCGGCCGACGCCCTCGAGGCGCTGCGCCTCCGGCTGCCGGAGCTGGCTGCCCTCTGCCTCGGCGGGGATCCCCAGCGCTACCTGTCCGAGGACGCGCAGTTCATGCTCGACTGCTACGTCTATGCCGACCGGCCGCGCTTGGTGCGCGAGGTGGCGAGCCTGCGCGAGAAGGCCGGGCGTTATCTGCGGCTCGTCTTCGAGGGTGTCGACCACCGGCTGTGGCTCGACTACTCGTACCAGCTGTTCCAGGCGCTGGCGGCGCACGACCCGGTCGCCGCAGAGTCGGTCGCCCAAGAGGCGATGCGCTGGACGCTGGCCCAAGCACGCTTAATGCTCGAGGACCGTCTGGCGCCAGAGCCGCTCGCCGGGAAATAGGGTGCGGGCGGCGCGTTAGACCTGCGGCTCGCCGCCTTCGATGATCACCTTGCCGTCCACCGTCAGCGTGGGCTTGCGCATGACGCAATCCAAGTGGAAGGCGACCTCGTTCACGCCGCCGATGGAGAAGTTCGAGCCGAAGCCGAAGTGCATCGTGCCGGCGGCGCCCTCGTCGGTGAGCATGATTCCGGAGAGCTCGGCGAGGTCGTTCAGGCCCACGCCGCTCTCGGCGAGGACGTACACCTTCTCGGAGCCAGCTGAAGCGAACACGTTCCTCACCTCGGTCTCGAGCCCCTGATCCGGGCAGGTGATCTCGGCGATCCGACCCTTGCTCACCCGGAAGCGCACCGGTGTCTTGATCAGGCCGAGCGTCGGGTAGGGAATCGAGCCGTCCACCACCACCACGCCGTTCGATCCGTCCTCGAGCGGCGCGACGTAGCACTCGATGTCGGGCGGCGACGACATCTCGCCCGGCTTCACCACGAAGCCCGGCGTGCTCGCGCCGATCCGGCCGGCGATGTTCAGCGTGATGTCGGTGCCGGCGGGGGTGCGCACCCGCGCCTCGTTGCCCGCCGTGTACGCTGCGGCGATCCGGTCGCCGATCGCCCCGCGTGCCGCGAAGTCGGCACGCAGCGACTTGTGCTCGAGCAGGCTCATCGAGTAGTCCGGCAGGCTCAGGTAGCGCGCGCCCTTGAGCGACGAGTTGCGGCGCGCACTGGTGTGCACCATCGACTTCGCGGTCACGCCCATGATCAGCGCCGCGGCGCTCATGCGGTCGGCCACCGCGGCGGGCGGCTCCTGCCCGTGCATCGCGAACGGCGCGACCTCGTGCAGCTCGACGGCGTCGCTCACCAGGCGTCCGCGCTCGGCGAGGATGTCGCCGACCTCGCGCGTTGACGTGTCGCAGACGACCACCAAGCGCTCGCCGCGCTTGAGCCGTCCGCAGGTGTTGACGAGGATGTCGGCGCCTTCGACGGCGGCCTTGCTTTGGGTGGCGGCCATGCGGACATGCTCGCGGATAGGCCCCGCGCGGCAAGTGGCCCGGCGCACGCTTTGCCCGAGACCCGCTGAGCGAGGCGCACATTGCACCGAATTGCCCGCGGTCGCGACAATCTCGCGGTGAGCCTCGAGCGTTGGGAGGCGGCGCTGCGCGGCGCCATCGACATGCACGTCCACACCGCAGGAGACGTGTTCCCGCGCCTGCTCGACGACATCGAGGCGGCCACGATGGCCCGCGACAAAGGCCTGACCGCAGTGGTCCTCAAAGGGCACGTTACGGGAACCGCGGACCGCGCCGTCGTCGTCCGCGCGCACGTTCCCGGAATCGAGGTCTTCGGATCGCTGGTGCTCAACGGACCGGTCGGCGGTCTGAACCCGGAGGCGGTCGACACGGCGCTGCGCATGGGCGCGAAGGTGATCTGGGGACCGACGATGTGGGCGCGGAACCACGCGCGCTACGCGCGCGCGAACCACAGCCGGGGCTACACCGAGCTCGGCATGACCTTTCCCGAGGACGGGATCACCCTCGTCGACGACCGCGGCGGCGTGAAGCCCGAGGCCGAGGAGATTCTGCGGCTCATCGGCAAGGCGGGCGCGGTCTTCTGCACCGGTCACATGAGCGTTGAGGAGGCGCTCGTCGTGGTGCCGCGCGCGAAAGCGCTCGGGGTCGAGAAAGTGGTCGTGAGCCACCCGGAGTACGAACCGATGGGCTACTCGATCGCGAACCAGGTGCGCCTGGCGGACATGGGCGCGCTGATGGAGCACACCATGTCGTGCCACTTGCCGTTCTGGTTCCCGGCGCAGCGCGAGCGCTACCAGACGATCTGGGACGTCTATGACGCGATCAAGGCAGTCGGCGCCGAGCGCTGCGTGCTGTCGAGTGACCTCGGGCAGATCCACAGTCCCCCGCCGACCGAGGGATTCCGCGAGTTCATCCAGATGTTCGTCTCCCTCGGTGCTGGGGCGCGCGAGATCGATCTCATGACGCGGACCAATCCGGCGAAACTTCTGGGGATGTGATGGACGAGATTCAGTACACGCTGCGCGTTAACGCTGTCCCGCGAACGGTGCGCACGGAGCCGCGCAAACTGCTGCTCGACGTGCTCCGCGAGGAGGTCGGCCTCACCGGGCCGCACGCCGGCTGCGAGCACGGGGTATGTGGGGCGTGCACCGTGCTCCTGGACGGAAAGAGCGTCCGCTCCTGCCTGATGTTCGGCGTCCAGGCGGCGGGCCACGAGGTCCGCACGATCGAGAGCCTCGCCACGGGCGACCGCCTCCATCCGCTCCAGCAGGCGTTCTCCGATTCGTACGCGCTCCAGTGCGGCTTCTGCACTCCGGGGATGATCATGACCGCGCTGGAATTGCTGAACGACGTTCCCGATCCCACGCCGGATCAGGTGCGCGAGACGCTCTCGGGCAACCTGTGCCGGTGCACGGGCTACGGGCCGATCGTCGACGCGGTCATCGCGGCCGGGAAGCGCATGCGTGAGGGCAGCACGACGGCGTGAGCCGCGTCGGCACGTTCGACGCGCTCCGCCACCTGCATTTCCGCCGCTACTGGTTCGGCCTCGCCGTCACGAATCTCGGCTGGTGGATCCAGATGTTCGCTCTCGGATGGCTGATGGTCGAGATCGCCGAGCGCGAGGGCGACGTGACGCGTGCCCCCTTCTACATCGGGCTGATGGGACTCGCCCGCGCGGTTCCCGCGTTCGCGCTCTCGCTCATCGGGGGGGCGATCGCCGACCGTCTCGAGCGCCGCCGGATCATGATCCGTGCGTCGCTCGCGGGCACTTCGCTGATGACGATCCTCGCGCTCGCGGTCGTGACGGGTCATGCGAGCGTTCCGGTCGTGCTGGCGGTCACGCTGCTCCTGTCGGTGACGGCCGCGTTCGACGGGCCCGCCCGCCAGTCGATGATGCCGCGGCTCATCCCCCCGAGTGATCTGGTCAGCGCCGTGGGACTCCAGAACATGGCGGTCCATGGGACGGCCATCGTCGGGCCCGCGCTCGGCGGACTCCTGATCCTTTCCTTGGGCGTCGGGGGCTTGCTGTTCCTCACCGCGGCCTCGTACGCGCCGATGGTGTGGCTGTTGTCCACGCTGCCCGTGATGCCGCCGGTGGCCGACGCCGGCACACGCTCGATCCTGCGCAGCGTGGCGGACGGCATCGTGCATGTCGTCCACGATCCGGTCCTCCGCTGGCTGTTCATCACGCACGGGGTCGTCGCGCTGCTCTCGCGCCCTTACCTCCACCTGCTTCCGGCGTTCGTCGCAACTGAGCTCCGGCTGGGCGCGCCCGAGCTCTCGCTGCTCCTCACGTTCACGGGAGTCGGGGCGGTCTCCGCGTCGCTCGCGCTGGCGAGCCTGGGCCGATTCCCGCGCCGCGGGTTGATCTGGACGGTCGCCAGCGTCGCGACCGCCCTGCTCACCACCCTCTTCGCGAAGCAGACGTCTTTCGCACCGGTGGTCGTCGTGTCGCTGCTACTGGGATTCATCACGCTCGTGTTCATGGGCTTGTCGAGCACGATCATCCAAACGACGACCCCGCCGCACCTGCTCGGCCGAGTGATGTCGATGATGACGCTGACCGTCATGGGCGTGACGCCGGTCGGCCAGCTCGTGATCGGGAGCCTGGGTTCGGCCTACGGCCTCGGCAGCGTGCTCTTCCTCGGCGGAATCGTCACGGTCGCGGTGACGCTGCTGGCCGCCGTCCGCGGACGGGCGATCCGCGGGCTCGGTCCGCCCGCCGAAGCGCCGGTCTAGCTAGCCGTCGACTTTCGACACCAGGCACGAGCCGAACGCTTCGAGCAGGTGCGGGCCCACGATCTTCGTAGCCGAGCGCGCGATCGGGGCGAGCAGCCCGCCGAACTCGAACTCCGCCTGCACGTCCATGGACGTGCCGGCGCCGTCGGCGCGCATGACGAGGCGGATCGCACCGGTCGCGCTCACCGTGCCGGGGCCGTCCTTGCCGCTCGCGGAGACGACCATCGAATCGCCGTCGCTCGCAGCACGGACGGTGCCCGCGAACCGCACGCCGGCGTCCGCGTAGTGGACGCCGATGGTCGCGGCGTGGCTGCCGTCGGGGTTCGTGGCGGTCACCGTCGCCCCCGGGATGCAGCCGACCACGCCGGGCACGTCGTCGAGCGCCGCCCGGACCGCCGCCGGCGCGCTCTTGAAGGCGATGGTGCGCGCGAGCTTGACCGGTGCCGCCATCAGTCGGCCTCGAGGAGGCGGTCGGGGGAGACCTCGGGATGGCCCGCGTCGCCGCCCATCACGCCGGCGGCGACGACCTTGCCGATGATCGCGGCCTCCGCGAGCCCCGCGATCGGGACCGCGATGTGGTAGCCGTCGATCGACGAGACACGGCCGTAGACGGGCAGGAGATCGGTCGGCACCGGCCGCACCCCGGCCCACGCCTGCTCGATCTCGAGCCCCACGAGCGATGGGAAGACGGAGGCGACGGCGCCGAGGATCGCTTGCGTGTCGGCGGTGGTGATCGAGACGTCGTACGTGCCCGCGCGGTACGTCGTGCCCATCCAAAGCCGGCCGTCGACGGCGGGCCGGATGCCGCAGGCGAGCGTGGTCTCGAAGCGCGGATCGGGCTGGTAGATCACGCAGCTGCGCAGCACGCCCGGATGGGGCCTCGTCACAAGCAGCTGCCCCGACACCGGCATCACCGCGAGCTCGAAGCCGGTCTGGTCCGAGATCGCGCCCGCCCACGCACCGCTCGCGTTCACCACCTGCGGCGCCGTGAAGTCGCCCATGGCCGTCGTCGCGCGCCACTCGGCGCCGTCGCGGACGAGCTCGGTCACCTCGGCGCCTTCGTGAACCGTGGCACCGCAGGCCACCGCAGCGCGGTGCATGGCCTCGAGCAGCAGGCGCGGATCGACCTGCGCGTCGCGCGCGTAGAACGCGCCGCCCACCATCCGCTCCGCGAACGCGGGCTCGAGCTCACGGAGCTCGCGTGCGTCGAGGAAGCGCGTGCCCTCGTACGCGGGCACCTTGCGCATCTCGGCGTCGATCGTGCGCCGCGACGCGAGCTGCTCGGGGGAGTCGAACGCCACCGTCGACCCGCTCACGGCGTAGCCGCAGTCGGTGCCGAGCCGCGCGAGGAACGCCGGGTAGTAAGCAAGGCTCTCGAGCACGAGGGCGAGCAGCGGGTTGGGGGAGCGGAGCTGCGCGCAGATCCATCCGCTCGCCCGGCTCGAGGTGCCGTCACCCACCCGGCCGCGCTCGACGACGCGGACCTTCGCGCCGGACCACGCGAGGTGGAGCGCGGTGGAGAGGCCGGCGAAGCCGCCCCCGATTACGAGGCAGTCGGCGGTAGCGGCGGGCACGACCCGAGTGTCGCCTATCCGCTCCCGGCTCGCATGGGGCGACCTGCACACGGTCGCTCGGGGCGTTGGTCGAGGAGCACATGGCGGGACTTGCGCGGATGAGGCACACTGGTCACGTGGCAATCGAGGAGCCGGTTCGCCGGGCCGCGAAGAGCCGCCTCTACAAGCCCGACTGGAAGCACATCGAGAAAGGCGCGACCGAGGACTTCGTGCGCGCGGATTGGGAGCTCCTGAACGCGCAGCGCAAGGAGTTCTACGCCGAGTACCAGGTCGAGGCCGTGCTCAAGATGATGGAGACCTTCCGTGAGGAGCCGTCGTTCGGCTACCAGGTCAACAACTACCACCACATGCTCCAGTCGGCGACGAAGGTCTGGCTCGACCGCCACGAGGAGGAGGACGTCGTCGTAGCCCTCCTCCACGACATCGGCTTCATCATCGCCCCCTCGCGCCACGGCGCGTTCGCGGCCGAATTCCTCGGCCCGTACGTCTCGGATCGCAATCGCTGGATGCTCGAGCGGCATCAGGTCTTCGGCGACCACCACGTCAAGGAGTACCCGTCGCTGCTCGACCCGAACGGCCGGGACAAGTGGCGCGGCCACGAGCACTTCGACTGGGGCGCGGAGTTCGCCGAGAAGTACGACCAGGGGGCCGTCGACGCGAAGTTCGAGTCGGCGCCGATCGAGTTCTTCGTCCCGATGGTCCGCCGCGTCTTCGCCCGTAAGCCCCACCCCAAGCCGATCGGGGAGTAGCAGAAGCCTCACAATTCGCGCATGGCACTTCCGATCCGCGACCTGGCCGCCTTGCGCCTTGAGGTGGAGCGGCGCCGCAACGCCCAGGCCTTCGACGAGAAGACCCTCGGCGCCGCGCGCGCCTCCATCGCCGACGTGCGGAAGCGCGGGGACGCGGCCGTCCTCGCGAGCGTCCGGGCGTTCGACCGCAAGGATGCCCGCGCGGCCGATCTCTGGGCGACGGCGGGCGACCTGCGCCGCGCCGCGGCGAAGCTCCCGCGCGACGTCCGCTCGGCGATCGACGTGGCCGCGAAGCGGATCGGGGCCTTCCACGGCAAGCAGAAGCCCAAGGCGGTGATCCACCGCACACCGCAGACCAAGACGGAGCTCGTGCCGCAGCCGCTCGCGCGCGTCGGCGGGTGCGTGCCGCGCGGCGTCCGGGGCTACCCGTCGACCGCACTGATGATCGGCGTCCCGGCACGGATCGCGGGCGTGAAAGAGCTCGTGCTCTGCTCGCCCATGACCGCCGATGGCGTCATCGATCCGGCTCTCGCGTACGCGGCGCTCGCCGTCGACGCGGACGGGCTGCTCCGCGCGGGCGGCGCCGCCGGCGTCGCGGCGATGGCGATCGGCACCAAGACGGTTGAGCGCGTGGACAAGATCGTGGGCCCCGGCAACTCGTTCACCACCGCGGCCAAGTGGCTCGTCTCCGCCGAGGTCGGCATCGACGGCCTGCAGGGCCCGAGCGAGCTGGTCATCGTCGCGGGCGAAGACGCCGAGCCGGCGTCGATCGTGCTGGACCTCAAGGCGCAGGCCGAGCACGGCGGCGGCCCGTACGCGGCGCTCGTCTCGCCGAGCCAGGGTGTGCTCGCCGTCGTCGCCGCGGTGGCCGAGCGCCTCGGCGGCGACAACATCGGGATCTTCCACGCGGGCTCGCTGAACGAAGCGCTCGACGCCGCGATCATGGCCGCGCCCGAGCACGTGCACCTCGCCGGCCGCCAGGCCTCGCGGCTCGCGCCGCGCGCCCGTAACGCCGGCGCTTTGTTCGTGGGCACGCAGACCGCGGTCGCGTTCGGCGACTACGTCGCGGGCTCGAACCACGTGCTGCCCACCGGCGGCTCCGCGCGCTGGGCGTCGCCGCTCCGTGTGGAGGACTTCGTCCGCTGGATGACGCGCGTCGAAGCGCGCGGCAGCCTCACCGCGATCGCGCGCGCCGGCGCCGCCATCGCCCAGTACGAGGACATGGAGTACCACGCCGCCTCCATGGAAATGCGTGGTTAGCGAATGAGCCGCTTCCCGAAGCCGAGGGAGGATCTTCAGGGCTTCGCCGCCTACCGCACGCAGCAGATGGCGGCCGAGGTGAAGATCCACGCGAACGAGTGGGGTGAGCCCACGTCCGCGGCCGGCTACCTGAGCGCGGACGAGCTCGAGGCGCTGCTGCTCAACCGCTACCCGGACGACGGGGCCGCGCTGCGCGGTGCGCTCGCGCGCCGCTGGGATGTGACCGAGGACCAGATCCTCTTCGGCAACGGCTCGAACGAGCTGCTGCTCGACACGTTCCTCGCGTTCGCGGGCCACGGCCGCACCGTGCTGCTGTTCGAGCCGACCTACTCGATGCATGAACGCCTCGCGCGGACCGCCGGCTCCACCGTCGTGCTGGAGGAGATCGGCCTGCCGTACGACGTCACCCTCGCGCGCGCGACCGCCGCGATGGAGCGGGTGAAGCCGCACGTCGTGCTGTTCTGCACCCCGAACAACCCGACCGGGAACACCGTCGCGCGCGAGGTCGTCGCCGGGGTCGCGTCGCGGTGGCCCGAGACGCTCGTGCTGGTGGACGAGGCCTACACCGAGTTCGCCGGCACCACCCACATGCCGCTCGTGAAGACGCACCCGAACGTCGTCGTCACCCGGACGTTCTCGAAGGCGCGGGCCGCCGCCGCGCTCCGCCTCGGTGTGCTCGTGGCCGACCCCGCGATCGCGTCGATCTACCGCGCCGTCGCGCGGCCGTACTCGGTGAACGCGCTCACCTTCGCGGTGGCGCTGCGCGTCCTCGAGGACGAGGCGCAGGTCGAAAGGCGCGTGGCGCGTGCGCGCGCCGAGCGGGAGCGCATCGCCGCAGCGCTCGCGACGCAGGGCGCGGTCCAGGCGTTTCCGTCGGAGGCGAACTTCATCCTGTTCCGGGTGAAGGAGCCGACCGCCGCGGTGCACGCGCGCTTCCTCGCGCAGGGCGTGCTCATCCGCGATGTGTCCGGCTGGCCGGGGTGCGCCGGCTGCCTGCGCGTCACGGTCGGCACGCGCGCCGAGAACGACCGCTTCATCGCGGCGCTCGGCCCGGTGTTCAAAGGGGTGGGGGTGACGAAGTGAGTCCGGCTGCCAAAGCGCGAACGGGCACGATGCGGCGCAAGAGCAAGGAGTCGGACATCCAGGTCACGCTCAAGCTCGACGGCTCGGGCAAGCCCGACGTGAAGACGCCCATCCCGTTCCTCGACCACATGCTCGACCTTGTCACCGTGCACGGGCTCCTCGACCTGAGGGTGCGCGCCGACGGGGACATGCACGTCGACCAGCACCACACGGTGGAGGACCTCGGGCTGGTGCTCGGGCGCGCGCTCGACGCGGCGCTGGGCGACCGGCGCGGGATCGTGCGCTACGCGTCGATCACGATGCCGATGGACGAGTGCCTCGTGAACGTCGCGATCGACCTCGGCGGCAGGCCCTATTTCGAGTACGACCTGAGGCCGAAGCAGCGGATCGTGGGGAAGTTCGACACCTCGATCTTCCCGCACTTCCTCGAGTCGTTCGCGCAGACCGGCCGGCTCACCCTGCACGTGACGCAGATCCGCAACGGCAACGCGCACCACCTCCTCGAGGCGGCGGCCAAGGGGCTCGGGCGGGTGCTGGACGGGGCGACGCGCCGCGACCCGCGGCGCGCGGGACAGGTGCCGTCGTCTAAGGGCCTCATCGGCTGATCGCACCGTGAGCGGCGCCGCGCTGCTCGTCGACTGCTCGAGCCTCGCCTACCGCGCGTACCACTCGGTGCCCCCGCTCCTCGCGCCGGACGGCCGCGAGGTGCACGCCGCGCTCGGCCTGTTCAACTTCCTCATCCGTCTCCTCGAGGACCGGCAGCCCAGCGTGCTGCACGTCGCGCTCGACGACGACTGGCGGCCGCAGTTCAGGGTCGACGCGCTCCCCACGTACAAGACGCACCGCCTTGCGGGAGAGGGGGAGCCCGAGGACACCGTGGGCGTACAGATCGCCATCGCGGCGGCCCTTCTGGAGGAGATGGGCGTCTCCGTCGCGCGGGCGCCGGGCTACGAGGCGGAGGACGTCATCGCGTCGCTGCTGCCGCGCACGCCGGGGCCGGTGGAGATCGTCACCGGGGACCGCGATCTCTTCGCCCTCGTCGTCGATCCGCGGGTGCGGGTGCTCTACACGCTCCAGGGCGTCACGGGGCTCGCATTCGTCGACCAGGAATGGGTCGCACGGAAGCACGGGATCCCGGGCGACCGCTACCTCGACTACGCGCTCATGCGCGGCGACCCCTCCGACGGGCTGCCCGGCGTGCGCGGCATCGGCGAGAAAACGGCGTCCGCGCTGCTCACCAAGTACGGCTCGCTCGACGCGATCCTCGCCGCGCGCGACCTCTCGCCGACGATCCGCGCGCGGTTCGCCGCCTCCGCCGAGTACCTGGAGGCCGCCCGGCGCGTGGTCGCGCCGGTGATGGACTGCCCGCTGTCTGCGGGAAGCGGCGCGCTCCCGTGCGGGCCCGTCGACGCCGGCGCCCTGCTCGCGCGCGCGCGGGCGGTCAATCTCGGCGGTTCCGTGGAACGTCTCGTGGCGGCACTCCGCCCTAGATTGGAGGGGTGAGGCCCCTACTCCCGCTCGCGATCCTGGCCGGATTCGGCACCGACATCTTCGGGTCCGCGATCGTGTTCCAGATCCTGCAACCCGGGGCGGAGTCGATACTGGGGTGGGTGCTGGGCGGATTCATGACATTTCTCGGCGGTATGGTCGCGGCGCAGCTCGCGCCGGGCTCCGAGCTCGCGAGTGCGTTCGGGGTCGGCGCGCTCACCACCGCATACACCTTCCTCATCGTCCTCGCGAGCCCGGCGGAAGGGCCGTTCTGGCCCATCGCGCTCGCGATGCTGATCACGGTCCCGCTGGCGGTGGCCGGTGGCACGACGCGCGCCGCGCTACGGATGCACACCTCGTGATCGCCATCGTCGACTACGGCGTCGGTAACCTGGCGAGCGTGCGCAAGGCCTTCGCCTCGCTTGGCGCACGGGCCGAGCTCGAGCGCGACGGGGAGCGGGTCGTCCGCGCCGACGCGCTCGTGCTACCCGGGGTCGGGAACTTCGGACATTGCTCGCGCGAGCTCAACCGGTTCGGGCTGGCCGAGCCCGTGCGCGAGGCCCACCGCCGCGGCGTGCCGATTCTCGGCATCTGCGTCGGCCTGCAGCTGCTGTTCGACGGGAGCGAGGAGGACCCGTCGTCCACGGGCCTCGGGCTCCTGCGCGGCTGGGTCCAGCGCATGACGGGTGCTCCGCGCCTGCCGCAGATCGGTTGGAACGCGCTGCGTCTCACGGGCATGCACCCGTGGCTGCGCGACGTGCGCGACGGCGATTACTTCTACTTCGTGCACTCGTTCGCCCCGACGCCGGCCGAGCAGTCCTACGTGGTTGGTGGCGTCGAGTACGGGGGCCTGTGGTGCGCGGCCGCGGGGGGCGACAACCTCCTGGGAGTGCAGTTCCACCCCGAGAAGTCGGGCGCCAACGGGCTGCGTCTGCTGCGGGCCTTCGCGCGCGCGACCGTTGGGGCTCGCGCATGATCGTGTACCCGGCGATCGACATGCTCGGCGGGCAGGCCGTGCGCCTCGGGTCGCAGGGCGACTTCGCCGGGGCGCGCCAGGTCGCTCCGTCGCCGCTCGAGGCCGCGAAGAAGTACGTCGCCGCGGGCGCGCAGTGGCTGCACCTCGTCGACCTCGATGGCGCCCGCACCGGTGTGATGAAGAACCTCGACCAGATCCGCCGCATCGCCGCGAGCACGACCGTCAAGATCCAGGCCTCGGGTGGCATCCGCGACTTCGAGACGGCCGAGGCGCTCGTCGAAGCAGGCGCCTCCCGCATCGTCGTCGGCACCGCCGCGGTGCGCGACCCGACGCTGCTCGCGCGCCTGGTCGACCGCCACGCGGACGAGCTCGCGGTCGCCATCGACGCGAAGGGCGGGATGGTCGCGACCGACGGCTGGACCGCCGTGAGCGACCTCAAAGCCGCGGACCTCGCGCAGCGGCTGGCCGGCGCGGGGGTGGCGAGCATCGTCTTCACGAACGTGAGCGTCGACGGGACGATGGGCGGCGTCGACGTGCGCGGCGTGGAGGAGGTCGCCCGCGCGTTTGGCGGGGGCCTCATCTACTCCGGCGGCGTCGCGTCGCTCGACGACATCCGCGCGCTCGTCGGGCTGCGGCACCGCGGCGTGCGCGGCGTGATCGTGGGGAGCGCGCTGTACAAGGGCGCGTTCACGCTCCCGCAGGCGCTCGAGGCGGCGAAGCCGAGCAACGCGCGATGACGCTCGCCAAGCGCGTGATCCCGTGCCTCGACGTCCGCGAAGGCAAGGTCGTGAAGAGCGTGCAGTTCGTGGACACGAAGGACGTCGGCGACGCGATCGACATGGCCCGCCGGTACGACGCGGGCGGCGCCGACGAGCTCGTCTTCCTCGACATCAACGCCTCACACGAACGCCGCCGGACCATGGTCGAGTTCGCCTCGCGCGTGGCGGAGCAGCTGTTCATCCCGTTCACGGTGGGCGGCGGGATCGCGTCGGCCGACCTCGCCGGCGAGATCCTGCGGGAGGGCGCCGACAAGGTGGCCGTGAACAGCGGCGCGGTCCGCGACCCGCGGCTCATCGCGGAGATCGCGGACCGCTACGGCTCGCAGGCGACGGTCCTGTCGCTCGACGCGCGCCGCAGCGGCGCAGGCTGGGAAGTCGTGCTCGACGGCGGGCGCGTCCCGACCGGCAAGGATGCCATCGCCTGGGTGAAGCAGGGCGTCGCGCTGGGCGCGGGCGAAGTGCTCGTCAACAGCATCGACCGCGACGGGACCAAGCAGGGCTTCGACCTCGCCCTCACGGCCGCGGTCGCCGACGCGGTGAACGTGCCGGTCATCGCGTCCGGCGGCGCGTCCTCGGCCGCCGACTTCGCGACGCTGTTCGCGAAGACGGGAGCGGAAGCCGGCCTCGCGGCGTCGATCTTCCACTACGGTGAGCTCACCATCGCCGACGTGAAGCGCGCGCTCCTGGACGCCGGTGTCCCGGTGCGCCCGCCGGAACGGGCACTGGCATGACCGTCGACCCCGGCGCGCTCACGTGGGACCAGAACGGACTGGTCGCGGCCATCGTGCAGGACGCTGGCACCGGTTCGGTGCTGATGCTCGCGTGGATGGACCGTGAGGCGCTCGAGGCCACCCTACGCACGAAGGAAGCGCACTTCCACAGCCGGTCCCGCGCGCGCTTGTGGAAGAAGGGGGAGGAAAGCGGCAACGTCCTCCACGTGGTCGATCTCGCCCTCGATTGCGACGGCGACGCGCTCCTGGTGCGTGCCCACCCGAAGGGGCCGGTGTGCCACACGGGGGCGGCCACCTGCTGGGGCGCGGACCCCGCGCCGGCGCTGGGGCGCACGCTCTCGGAGCTCGCCGCCCTGCTGCGCGAACGCAGGCGCGACCTGCCGGAGGGCTCCTACAGCGCCGAGCTGTTCCGCAAGGGCACCGGCGCGATCGCGCAGAAGGTGGGTGAGGAGGCGCTGGAGACCGCGCTGGCCGCCGTGGCCGAGCCGCGCGAGCGGGCGCTGTCCGAGCTCACCGATCTCGTCTACGCGCTGGTGGTCCTCGCGACGCAGCTCGGCATCTCGGCCGACGACGTCGTGCGCTCGCTCGCCGAAAAGAAGGCGGTCGCGTCGTCACGCCCGCACTGACATCGACTCAGTCCAGGCCCACGTGCCGCATCTCCCTGAACACGGCGGTCCACGCCAGCGTCGCGAGCGTGACCAGACCGGCGATCAGAAGCACGGCCGCGCCCGGCCCGATCGCCTCGGCGAGGAGGCCGATCACGACCGAACCGATCGTCATGACGCCGATCGCCACGCTCAGGATGCCCGTGATCCGCCCTCGCATGTCGGCCGGCACCGACAGCACGATGAGTGTGGTCTGCATCGTTCCGAACAACGTCTGCCCGATGCCACTCACCAGCAGCGCGCCGAAGGCCACGGGCAGGGTCGTCGCGACCGCGAAGACCGCAGTGAAGCAGCTGAACATCGCGCTGCCGACCCAGTAGTAGCGCGCGGGCCGCGCGAGCCTCGCACGCGCGGCGAGGAAGATGCCCGCGGCCAGGCCACCGATCCCCGGCGCCGCGCCGAGCAAACCCAGCTCGGCCGCGCTGATGCCCAAAGGCGCCTGGAACGCAGGGAGCAGGAAGCGGGATGGCCACGCGACGTTGAAGAGCACCGTGATTCCGAGGATCCCGATCAGCGTGCGGCTCCGCGCGACGAAGCGAAGGCCCTGCTGCACCTTCCCCAGGGCCGTTGCGATGGCGGCAGGCACGATCTCCTGGACCCAGTTGGGCACCATCGACCGCAGCATCCAGCCGGCGAGCACGTAGAGCAGGAACATGAACGCGTACGAGGCTGCCGCGCCGATGAAGACATCGCGCGGATAGAGATCCAGCAGCAGTCCTCCCACGAACGGTCCCAGCACTGACCCGATCGTCATGCCGATGTTGTCGAAGGCCAGCGCGTTCAGGAATTGATTCCGTCCGACGAGGTCGAACGTGAAGGTCCGGCGGGTGATGCTGTTCAAGTTGAGCATTATTCCCATCGCCAGAGTCAACGCGAGGAGGCCCCACTCGTTGACCGCATGCGCGAACAGGAGGGCCGCGGTCGCGAGATTGAGGAGCGCCATGACCTCGACGGAGATCGTCATCAGCCTGCGCCGGTCGACCGCGTCGACCAGCAGTCCGGCAAACACGCCGAACACGAGCAGGGGGCCCCAGTAGGCAACCGTCACGAGCTGCGTCAGGAAGCTCGAGCCCGTCAGCGAGTAGATGAGATAGCTCGTGACGAACTGCCACATCAGCTGACCCATCGAGGTGATCAGGAGGACGGGCCAGGACAGTCTGTAGTTGCGGAGTCCGAGGACCGCGAGGCCGCCGCGGGACCCCCTCACCGGATCGACGGCGGCCCCTCCTGCAGCGCCTCCTGCGCGCGCTCGATGCGCGCGAGCGCGCGCTCGCGGCCCAGCAGCAGGATCGAATCGATGATCGGCGGAGTGACCGTCTTGCCGGTCACCGCGAGGCGCAGCGCCATGAACAGGTCGCCGGCCTTCCAGCCCAGCTCATCGGCTGCGCCGCGCAGGCCGCCTTCGAGCGCGGCCGCGCTCCAGTCGGCGAAGCGCGTGACCACCGCGGCCTGCGCGAGGGCCTCGACCGTCTCGGCAGCCTCGCGCTTCTTCGGCACGAGCTGCGCCGCCGCGGGCTTCACGCCGGCGTCATCGAACAGGAACGACACCAGGTCGGGGAATTCGGCGAGCGTGCGGAGGCGCTCCTGGACGAGCGGAACGGTTCGGCGCAGCAGCGCCCGGTCCCAGTGCGCCGGGGCGAACGCGGCGAGGCGCTCGAACAGCGCGTCCGGACCGAGCGCACGGATGTGGAGTCCGTTGAAATGGTCCAGACGCTCGCGGTCCCACTTGCCGCCGGCCTTGTGGACCTGCTCGATCCGCCACAGCTCGATCATTCGGGCGACGTCGAAGACCTCCTCCTCGGTTCCGGGCGACCAGCCGATGAGCGCGAGGTAGTTCAGGAGCGCCTCAGGCAGGTAGCCCTGCGCGCGGAACTCCTCGACCCTCGTCGCGCCGTGGCGCTTGGAGAGCTTCTTCCCGTCGGGTCCGAGGACGTTCGGCAGGTGCGCGTGCGGGGGCGCCTCCCAGCCGAACGCGCGGTAGACGAGCAGGTGCTTGGGTGTGGATGGAAGCCAGTCCTCGCCGCGGAACACATGGCTGATCCGCATCCGGTGGTCGTCGACGACGACCGCGAGCTGGTAGGTGGGGAAGCCGTCCGACTTGAGGAGGACCTGGTCTTCGATCGCGCGGAGCGGCCACTCGACGTGCCCGTATACGAGGTCGTCGAGCGCGATGGTGCCGTCCTCGGGCACCTTGAGCCGGATCACGTGTGGCTCGCTGGCGGCGCGCGCCGCGGCGCGCGCGGGCTCGATCGTCCGGCAGTTGCGGTCGTAGCGAGTGACCTCGCCGCGCGTCTGCTGCTGCGTGCGCACGCTCGCGAGGCGCTCCTTGCTGCAGAAGCAGGGGTACGCGTCCCCCTGGCTGACGAGCGCGCGCGCCCGCTCCTGGTAGAGCGAGAGGCGCTCGGACTGGACATACGGCCCGTGCGGACCGCCCTCGCGCGGCCCCTCGTCCCACGTGATGCCGACCCAGCCGAGCCCGTCGTAGATCGAGTCGAGCGCCTCCGGTACGAAGCGCTCCTGGTCGGTGTCCTCGATCCGGAGGATCAGCGTGCCCTTGCTCTGCCGGGCGAAGAGGTAGTTGTAGAGAGTCGTCCGGACGCTGCCGATGTGCAGCGAGCCGGTGGGGGAGGGCGCGAAGCGGACGCGCACGGTCATGCGGCAAAAGTAGCGGGGTTCCGATCCCGGTACTCTGAAATGAGATGTCCGAACAGAAGACCCGGCGGCAGCGCCGCGAGGAAGGACGCCAGCGCGGCGGTGGCCGGCGCGGCGCGCGCTTCGAGGCGCGTCCCGCTCGCCCGGCGTGGTTCATGCCTGCCGTGGTGGTCGGCGCGATCCTCGCGCTCATCGTGGTCGGCCGCCTCACCGGCTTCATCTCGTTCGATTCCGGCGCCGCGGCGAAGATCGACATCGACGACCCGGCCTACGCCCCGCCGGTGGGCGACCTCGGCGTGAAAGTCGAAAGCGAGGGCAACGCCCACGTGCCGGACAACCAGCGTGTGACCTACAAGACCAATCCGCCCGCTTCCGGCTCGCACTGGGGCAGTCCCGCGCCGTGGGGCTCGTACGACTCGCTGCAGCCCAATGAGCGGACGGTGCACAATCTCGAGCACGGGGGCATCGTCATCCACTACAACGGCTTGAGTCAGGCGGAGACCGACACGGTGAAGGGGATCGTCTCGAAGCTGCGGGCCGATCGATTCCGCAAGATCATCCTCCAGCCGAACCCGACCATGACCGACGCCAAGATCGCGCTCGCGGCATGGTTGCACCTGCTCAAGCTCGAGACGGTCGACGACGTGAAGATGATCCAGTTCGTCCGCAAGTACTACGACGGGCCGGACGCGCCGGAGCCGGGCGTCGGCTAGCGACGAGACCCCGCGCGCGTCGGACGACGAGGAGCTCGAGGACGACGACCTCGACGAGTTCGAGGACGGGGACCTCGAGGATGATGAGCCGCCGCTCCGCGTCGACGCCAAGCGGATCCTGGCGATCGCCGGTGGGCTGCTCGCGGCCGTCCTGATCCTCACGCCCATCGCGGCGCTCACCGTGCCGTTCGCGAGCGACCTCGTGCTCCTGCCCAAGCAAGGCCCGCACCTTCTGCTGGCGGAGGGCGACCTGCCCCCGGCGGGCCTGAAGGTGGATCTCGATGTCGCCAAGCGGCCCCTCCTTGGCCTGGAGGACACCTCGCCCGCGAGCCAGGCGCGGCGCGCGCAGCTCATCGCCGCGGGCTTCGGCGGCGGCTGGGTGCGGACGTTCGAAGGGCCCGCGAGCGAGGGGATCGTCCAGGTGGGGACCGGGGTGAGCGTGTACGCCGGCGCCGAGGCGGCGTCGCTCGAGTACGGGCGGACGATCCTCGAGCTGCGGAGAGACCCGGCCTGGAAGCAGTTCACGCCCCGCGCCGGCGTGTCGGCCGACGAGTTCACCGCCTACGAGCAGGCGATACCGGGCGGCCATGCCGCGCTCGTCTACTACCGCTACGCGAACCTGCTCGCGCAGGTCTCGCTCACCTGCCGCGGGCCGCGTGACCAGGCCTTCGAGTGCGCGCAGTCCGGGGTGCGGTCGCTCACGCAGAAGCAGATCGACAAGGAGCGCCTCAGCCGGCTCAACCCCTTCTAGACCTCAGTCACCCCAATACCTCTCTTCCTTCCAGGGGTCGCCGTGGTTGTGATAGCCGTTGCGCTCCCAGAACCCGGGGGCATCGTCGGCGCGGAACTCGATCCCGCGGCACCATTTCGCCCCCTTCCACGCGTAGAGGTGCGGGATCACCAGCCGGCAGGGGTACCCGTGCTCCTGGGTGAGCGTCTCACCGTTGGCGCGCAGGGCGATCAGGCTGTCGCGCTGCGCGTCCTCGATCGGCACGTTGGCGGTGAACCCGTACTCCCCGTGGGAGATCACGAACTTCGCCTTCGCGGTGGGCTTCGCCATCTCGACGAGCTTGGAGAACGGGATGCCCTCCCAGCGCTGGTCGAGGCGCGACCAGCTCGTCACGCAGTGCATGTCGGCCACGAACGTCGCGGCGCACTCCCGGTCCAGCGCCTGGAACTGCTCCCAGCCGAGCCGGACCTCGTGCTCGACCTCGCCGAAGACCCGGAAGTCCCAGGTGCGCGCGTTGAACGTGGGGACGGGGCCATAGTGGAGCACCGGCCACTTCTCGGTGAGGTACTGGCCCGGCGGGACGCGACCCTGCAGCGCGGGGTCGTCCGCCTTCTTGAAGTGCTTCATTCGTCCCTCCTCAGTCGAGTCCCGCCGCCGTGCGGAGCATCTTGAAGGTGTAGATCCCGGTGTCGTGCCCGTCCGCCCACGCGGGCGTGATGCCGTAGCGACCGACCGGGTAGACCCTGTCCAGCGTCGCCTGCCGCTCCGTGAACACGGTCGCGTCGCTCACGTTGCCGGCGAACGACCCCTCGCCCGAGCAGTAGGCGCACGGGCACGCCCTGCGCAGCGGCTCCCAGGCGTACTCGCTCACCGCGCCGTCGTCCCACGTGACCGTCAGCACGCGCCGCGTGGCGTCGATCGCCCAATCGGTCGGACGGTGGAACTGCGTCACCACCCGAACGGCTGGAAGTGGTCGAGCGGCCAGAAGCGCACGATGACCTTGCCGATGATGTTCTCGACCGGCACGGGGCCGAACGAGCGCGAGTCGGACGAGGCGGCGCGGTTGTCGCCCATGGTCCAGACCGTGCCGGCCGGCACGCGGAAGGGGTACGTGATGCGCGTCGACTGCGGCGCCGACTGCCCGACCGCCTCGGCGAGCGCGACCTCGCGGCCGTTCACCAGGACACGGCCCTCGCGCAGCTCGACCGTCTCCCCGGCCACCGCGATGACCCGCTTGACGTACGGGATGGTGGAGTCGAAGGGTGGGTTGAAGACGATGATGTCCCCGCGCTCGGGGCTGCCGAAGCGGTAGTCCACCTTACTCACGAGCACGCGGTCGGACTGGAAGAGGGTCGGTTCCATGCTCCGCTGGCGCACCTCGGTGACCTGGACGACGAAGAGGTTGAGCACGACGGAGATGACCACCGCGAGCGCCAGCGCCTGGACGATCTCCAGCAGCGCGCGCGGGGAGAACGGCTGCTCGTCAGGGTCCATGTAGCGCTCCGGGGCTGCCAAGGCATCCAGTCTGACATGCCCGCTTCGGTACACTGCAGGACGGCGACCCCGCGAGTAGAGGTGAACGAATGCCCAGCATCGGTGGTCCGGAGCTCATCCTGATCCTCGCCGTGGTGCTCATCGTGTTCGGCGCCGGACGGCTGCCCGAGGTCCTCGGCCAGCTCGGCAAGGGCGTGCGCACGTTCCGCGACGAGTCGAACAAGCCGGCGGACGAGCCCGCCGCGAAGGCCGCCGGCGACGAGCCGAGGAAGAGCGGCCTGAACTAGCCCTAGCCGGCGCGTCTCGCGCGGGCGTTGCGGCGCAGCCCTTCCATCTTGCGGTAGCGCTCGACGTCGCAGTGCGCGCGCG
>VGPA01000003.1 GCA_016875665.1 Chloroflexota bacterium
TCCGGCGACCGTCGCGGAGCTCATCCGCAGCGCGTCGGCGCGCTACGAGGCGGCGCAGGCGGCGCTCCGCGCGGGCGACTTCGCCAAGTACGGCATCGAAATCAAGGCACTCGAGGAAGACCTCGCTCGCCTGCGGGCGGCGTCGGGCCAGTAGCCGAGCGCGTGTCGCAGCAAGCATCGCTCGTCGCGGCGGCGCTGGTCGGGGCGATGTGGTCGATCGGGTCGATCGACGTGAACGCGCCCTCGTTCGAGCGGGTGGGGCTGTTCGTGGCGTCGTGCGCGCTCGCGGGGTGGGCGCTCGCGGGCCGGCGGGGGGCAGGAGCGCTGCTCGCAGCCCTTGCCGTGCTGATCGGGGCCTCGGAGCGGCTCCAGCGACCGCTGCTCGAGCGGGGGAGCGACGTCCTACCGGCGACGCGCGAGTCGTTGCAGGTGCTGCTCGCGGGCCGGAACCCGTACACCCACACGCTCCAGAGCACGATCCCGCCCGGATCGCCGCTCGTGTACGGGCCCGGAGAGCTGCTGTTCTACCTGCCCGCGCATCTGCTCACCGGCGATCTCGGGCACTTCGAGCAGTGGGCGGGGATCGCGACGATCGCCGCGATCGCCTTGATCGGCCTCGGCGTGGGGTTCGCGCGGAGCGCGCTTCCGGCGATGCTCTACGCGACCTGGGGCATCGCCGCGTTCCGGACGACCGACGGAGGCAACGACGTGGGCGCGGCGCTCGTGGTCGTGGCGGGCTTCTGCGCGCTCGCGCTCGCCGCTGAAGGACGGGGCGGACGGGTCGCGTTCATCGTGAGCGCGGTGCTCTTCGGCTTGGCGCTCGCGTTCAAGCAGTACGTCGTCCTGGTGATCCCGCTCGTGCTGCGCCACCTGGCGGTTTCGGGGTCCGACTGGCGGCGGTTCGCCCTCGTCGCGGCGGGCGTGACCGCGCTGCTCGACCTGCCGTTCCTGCTGATGGACCCGGGCGCGTTCCTCAACCAGCACGTCTGGCTCGCGCTCACCAATCACCGCGAGGCCTGGGGGGCCAACCTGCTCTTCACGATCGCCCAGGTCCGGCCCGAGGTCGTTCACCTGTCGACCTGGTTCCTGGTCGCCGAGATCGTGCTCACGCTGCTCGCCCTCGCGCTCTGCCTGCGCTGGCGCATTCCGACGCTCGGCGCGGCCGCCGTCGCGGGCGCCGGGCTCGTGGCTCTGCCGTTCTTCCTCGCCGCCTGGACCACGCAGTCCTACTACGTGTACGCGGCGACGGTGGCCGCCGCGGGAGTGACGCTGCTCGACCACCGAGCGCAGCCGCCGCGCTGATTCCCTACGCTCGACGGGCATGAGTCGAGCGAGGAGCGCGTCCCCGGGATGACACACACGGCGATCCTCGGCGCGGGCGTCTGCGGCCTCGCGGCCGGGATGCGCCTCGCCGACGCCGGGGAGCCGGTGACCCTGGTCGAGGCGCAGCACTTCGTGGGCGGCCTGGCCGCCACTTTGCGCGGCGCCACCGGTGCCGGCTTCGACTGGGGCCCGCACGCGTATCACGCGCGGAACCCGCGCGTCCTCGACATGTTCAAGGAGATCGCGAGCGACGGGTTCCCGGCGCAGCCCAAGAACGTCCGGATCAAGTTCCGCGGCCGGTACTACAAGTACCCGCTCGAGGCGATGGACATGGCGAGGACCATGTCTCCGGTTCTCGCCGTCCGGGCGTTCGTCGACTACTTCAGCGAGCAGATCAGGAAACGCATCGCGCCGCGCCCGCTCCGCTCCGCGGAGGACTGGGTCGTCAACGCGATGGGCCGCACGCTCTACAACCTGTTCTTCGGCCCGTACACGGAGAAGGTGTGGGGGGTCCACCCGTCGAAGCTCGCGGCGTCGTTCGCGCAGCACCGCATCCCGCACATCTCGCTGATCAAGGTCGTCCTGTCCTCGATCCGGAAGGGCTACGCGAAGCGGACGGGCACCGAGCACCGGTACGCCCCGCTCGTCATCGAGCTGTTCTACCCGCCGAAGGGCGCGGGCCTGGTGTCCGAGCGCATGGCGGAGCGGATCCGCGGTCGCGGCGGGAAGGTCGTCACGGGGGCGCTCGTGACGGGGATCGACGCGCACGAGGGACGCGTCACGGGCGTGCGCTACCGCCGGGTCGGCACGAGCGACGTGCCGGCGGTGGGGCAGCTCGGGATGATGGCGAGCGGCCGGGAGAAGGACACCCCGCGACACCTGCCCTGGACGCCGGGCGAGACCGAGGAGCGGATCGCGTGCGACCGCATCGTCAACACGCTTCCGCTCCCCGTGCTGATCGAGCTGCTCGGCGACGCGGCGAGCCCCGAAGCGCGCGAGGCCGCGGCGATGCTGCGGTTCCGGCCGATCACCATCCTCGGCCTGCGCGTGAAGCGTGTGCGGTGCCTCCCCGCGCAGTCGATCTACTTCCAGGACAAGACCTTCACCCGGCTCTCCGAGACGCGCCACTACGGCGGCAGCGCGATCTGCGCGCCGGACGAGACCGTGCTGCTGTGTGACATCACCTGCGACCTGAACGGCCGCATCTGGAGCGCGACGGCGGAGGAGCTCGCGGACGTCATCGGTGCCGAGCTCGCGGCCGAGGGCTTCCTCACCCGCGAGGAGATCGCCGAGGCCGTCGTGCTGCGCTCGACGATGGGCTACCCCGTGTACGTGGTCGACTACGAGCGCGCGATCGACACCCTGATGCAGGAGCTCGGCCGCTTCGAGAATCTCGTCACCGGCGGCAGGCAGGGCCTGTATAAGTACGTCGACATGGACATCGCGAGCGAGATGGGACTCGCCATGGCCGACCACTTCCTCTCGGGGAAGACCAAGCGCGAGGCCATCGGCGGCGTCCCCTACGAGGACCGCGCGTTTGCCTGATCAGGCGAGAACGGCCAGCCATGAGCGGTCGAATCGCGCAGGCGATGCGATGAATCGGGAGCTGAAGCTCGCGGTGATCGGGGCGGGGTACTGGGGCCCGAACCTGGTGCGCAACATCAGCGAGGCGCCCGGCGCCGACATCGTCGCCGTCGCGGACCTCGACGCCGGGCGGCTGGAGAGCATGCGCAAGCGCTTTCCGGCGGTCCGCATGACGCAGGACCACCGGACGATCCTCGCCGACCCGGACGTCGACGCGGTGTGCATCGCCACCCCGATCTCGACGCACCGCCGGCTGGCCGAGGAGGCGTTCGCGGCGGGCAAGCACGTCTTCGTGGAGAAACCGCTCGCCGGCACCGTCGCCGACGCCGTGGCGATCGACGAGGCGGCCCGACGGGCCGAGCGGACGCTCATGGTGGGCCACACGTTCGTGTACAACCCGGCCGTCACGGCGGTGCGCGAGCTGCTCGTGCGCGGTGAGCTCGGCACGGTCCAGTACATCGACAGCCAACGGGTCAACCTCGGGCTGCATCAGTTCGACTTCAACGTGCTGTGGGATCTCGGCCCGCACGACGTCTCGATCACGCTCTACTGGCTGGACGAGGAGCCGCGCTGGGTGCAGTGCATCGGCGGCTCGTACATCCAGGGCGGGATCGAGGACGTCGTCTTCCTGACGATGGGCTTCCCGAGCGGCGCGATCGCCCACGCGCACCTCTCCTGGCTCGCGCCGTCGAAGAACAGGATCATGACGGTGATCGGCTCGCGCAAGATGGCCGTGTACGACGACGTGCAGGCGGTGGAGAAGGTGAAGGTGTACGACCAGGGCGTCGACCGCCTCGACAGCGACGAGCTGCGCCGCTCCTATCGGGCGGGCGACATCTCGAGCCCGCGCGTGCCGATCACCGAGGCGCTCCAGGTGGAGATCCGTCACTTCCTCGCCCGGATCCGCGACGGCGCCGAGCCGTACTCGGGCGGCACGGCCGGGGTGCGCGTGGTGCGGGTGCTCGACGCCGCGTCGCGGTCGCTGAAGCAGGGCGGTGTCCGCGTGGATTACGCGGCGCCCGCGGCGGCGCGCGCATGACGGTGGCCTCGATGGAGATCCCCCTCGTCGACCTCAAGGCGCAGTACCGCGCCATCAAGGACGAGGTCCGCACCGCGATCGACGGCGTGCTCGAGAGCATGCAGCTCACGATCGGCCCGAACGTGCGCGCGTTCGACGACGAGTTCGCCGCCTACTGCGGGACCAAGCACTCGGTCGGGGTCGGCTCGGGCACCGACGCGCTCCACCTCGCGCTCCGCGCGCTCGGCGTGGGGGTGGGCGACGAGGTGATCACGGTCTCATTCACCTTCTTCGCGACGGTCGAGGCGATCCTGTACGCGAACGCGCGGCCGGTCATGGTCGACATCGACGAGCGCACGTTCAACGTCGATCTCGCCGCGGTCGAGCGCGCGCTCACTCCGAAGACCAAGGCGATCATCCCGGTGCACCTCTACGGCCGGACGGCCGACCTGACGCCGCTCCTGAAGCTGGCCGACAGCAGCGGCATCCCGGTTCTCGAGGACGCGGCCCAGGCGCACGGCGCGTACCAGGACGACGGCAAACGCAAGGCCGGCGCGTCGGGCCGGATGGGCGCGTTCTCCTTCTACTGCTCGAAGAACCTGGGCGCGTACGGCGAAGGGGGGAGCATCACCACCGACGACGACGGGCTCGCGGCGACGCTCCGGTCGCTGCGCGAGCACGGGCAGCGCACGCGGTACGAGCACCCGATCGTCGGCCACAACGCGCGGCTCGACGAGATCCAGGCCGCGGTGCTGCGGATCAAGCTGCGGCGCCTCGAGCAGTGGAACGACGCGCGGCGTGCGCGCGGAGCGCGGTACAACGAGCTGCTCGCCGGGAGCGGCGTCATCACCCCGGAGCTGCCCGCGGGCAAGCGGCACGTGATGTACGCGTACGTGATCCGGGTTCCCGGGGGCAGGCGGGACGCGCTCCGCGCGCACCTGGCGGAGAAGGGGATCGGCACGCAGATCCACTACCCGATCCCGATCCACCTCCAAGAGGCCGCGCGTTCCCTCGGGCACAAGCCGGGTGACCTGCCGGTCACCGAACGCCTCGCCGGTGAGGTGCTCTCGATCCCGATGTACCCCGAGCTGACCGACGTGCAGCAGCAGTACGTGGCCGACCACATCCGGCGCTTCATGGCGTTCTGATGGGCGACCGCGTCGTCAAGGCCGTCCATGGCCTCCGGGCCGTCCAGCCCGACGCCGCCGACGAGGTGGCCGAAAGCGCGCGGCTGCGCGCGAGCGAGCCCCGCGAGGCGCTCCTCGAGCGGTACAGCGCGGTGATGTGGGTCGACTCCGCGGCCGGCGCGACGGCGCGGCGGGTGCTCCTGCGAGCGCTGTGCAAATCGTTCGGCAACGGGGTGCGCGTCGGCCTCGGCGTGCTCGTCCTGCATCCGCACACGTTCGAGATCGGCGACGCGGTGTTCCTCGGCAACCAGGTGTACCTCCAGGGACGGCACGACGGGCGCTTCGTGATCGGCGCGCACTCGTGGATCGGGCCGCAGGCGTACTTCGACTGCCGCGACACCGAGCTCGGCGAGTACGTCGGCTGGGGTCCGGGGGCGAAGGTGCTCGGGAGCGAGCACACCGGCCTGCCGCTCGACGTCCCCGTCATTCAGACGGACCTCGTGATCAAGCCCGTCCGTGTCCTGCGGTGGTCCGACGTCGGCACGAACGCCGTGCTCCTGCCGGGCGTGACCGTGGGCGAAGGCGCGATCGTGGGCGCCGGGAGCATCGTGCCGCGCGACACGCGGATCGACGATTACGCGGTCGTTTCAGGCGTCCCGGTGAGGTTCATGTACTCGCGCAAGGGCCAACCGGCCTGACCGTCCTCGAGGGCGCGCGCGTCGTCGTGACCGGTGGCGCGGGGACGGTGGGCTCGCACATCGTGGACGCGGCGCTCGCCGCCGGAGCGCGCGAGGTCGTCGCGCTCGACGCGCTGGTGCGCGGCGTTCCGGAGAACCTCACCGCGGCGCTGGCGACCGGGCGCGCCCGGCTCGCACAGCTCGACATCCGGGACCGCGCCGCGACCACCGCGGCGCTTGCCGGCGCGGACGTCGTGTTCCACCAGGCCGCGCTCCGCTGGACCCTGTGCCAAGAGGACCCGCGCCTCTGCCAGGAGGTGATGGTCGACGGCACCTACAACGTGCTCGAAGCCGCCGCGGCGGCGAAGGCGAAGCGAGTCGTGCTCGCATCCAGCGCCGTCGTCTACGGCGAGGCGCGCTCGCTGCCGCTGGGCGAAGACCATCCGCTGAACGGCACCACGGTCTACGGTGCCGCGAAGGTCGCGAACGAGCAGCTGGCTCGCGCGTTTTCGACGCTGAATGGCTTGCCGACCACGACGCTGCGCTACTTCAACGTGTACGGCGAGCGCATGGACATCCGCTCGCGCTTCACCGAGGTGATGGTGAAGTGGCTCGACCGCATCGACGGGGGCCAGCCGCCGCTCGTGTTCGGCGACGGCAGCGCGTCGGCCGACTACGTGCACGTCAGCGACGTCGCCCGGGCGAACCTGCTCGCGTGCGACGCCCGGACGAGCGGCGAGGTCTACAACGTGTGCACGGGGACGGAGACGGCGCTCGCGGAGCTCGCGGCGATCGTGCTGCGCCAGGCCGGGAGCGCGCTCGGCGTCGAGAAGCGGCCGCAGCCGGCGGGGGCCGCGCTGCCGCAGCGCCGCTACGGCGATCCCGCGCGGGCCGCGAAGGACCTGGGCTTCCGTGCGTCGGTCGGGCTCGAGGACGGGGTCGCGCGCCTGATCGCGTGGCGCCGGAAGGCGCTCAATCCGGGCTGAGGCGGCACCTCTCGCAGCGCTGGACGCCGTCGGGGTCGGGACGGAAATCGGAGGTCCGCCCGCGGCCGCAGGCGCAGATGTAGCCCGCGATCCGCCCGGGATTGCCGATCACCACCGCGTGCGGCGGGACGTCCCTCGTCACAACCGCTCCGGCCGCCACGAGCGCGTGGCGTCCGATCTCCCGGTCGGGCAGGACGACCGCGCCGGCGCCGATCGACGCGCCACGCCGGACGGTCGTGCGCCCGAGCGTCCAGTCGGCCGCCGTCTGAAGAGAGCCGTCGGGGTTGGTGGCGCGCGGTGAGCGGTCGTTCGTGAAGACGACGTGCGGTCCGACGAACACGTCGTTCTCGACGGTGAGCCCCTCGAACAGCGAGGCGTTGTTCTCCATCTTGCAGCGGTCGCCGACCACGACCCCGGCGCCGATGTAGACGCCCTTCCCGACGTTGCACTCCGCGCCCACCGAGGCGTCCTCGCGGATCTGCGCGAAGGCCCAGACCCTGGTCCCGCGCCCCACACGGGCCCGCTCATGGACGATCGCGCTTCCGTGGACGAACGGTGCTTCGGTGGCGCGGTCCGGCATGGCTCGCCATACTACGCATCGCATGGCCACCGACACCCGCCCCACGATGAGTGTCCCGATCACCAAGCCGTCGCTCACCGAGGAGGAGGCGCAGGCGCCGCTCGAGTCGATCCGCTCGGGCTGGGTCACCCAGGGCCCGAAGGTCGTCGAGTTCGAGAAGGCAATCGCGAACTACGTCGGCGCGGCCGAGGGCATCGCGACCAGCTCGTGCACGACCGCGCTGCACATGGCGCTGGTCGGGCTCGGCGTGGGAGCAGGCGACGAGGTCATCGTTCCGTCGTTCTCGTTCATCGCTTCGGCGAACGTGATCCTCTACACCGGGGCCACCGTCGTCTTCGCCGACATCGACCCGCGCACCTACAACGTCGATCCCGCCGACGTCGAGCGCAAGGTCACGAGCAGGACCAAGGCGATCCTCCCCGTCGACCAGATCGGGCTCACTTGCGACATGGACGCGATCAACCAGATCGCGCGCGATCGCGGCCTGGTCGTGGTGGAAGACGCGGCGCCGACCATCGGCGAGAAGTACAAGGGCCGCATGGTGGGTGCCAACGCCGAGGCGGTGTGCTTCTCGTTCCACCCCCGCAAGGTCATCACGACCGGTGAGGGCGGGATGATCATGACCAACGACAGCGCGCTCGCGACGCGGCTCCGCACGCTGCGCCAGCACGGGATGAACGTCTCGGACCTCGCGCGCCACAATGCGGACCGCGTGATCATCGAGGAGTACAAGGAGCTCGGCTTCAACTACCGGATGACCGACATCCAGGCATCGATCGGCATCGTCCAGGTCCGCCGCCTCCCCGAGCTCCTGCGGCAGCGCCGCGAGCGGGCCGCCCGCTACAACGCCGAACTCCCCAGGATCCGCGGGATCAGCATCCCGTTCGTGCCGAAGTACGCCGAGCACACCTACCAGTCGTACTGCGTGCGGCTCACCGCGGAATGCCGGCTCGACCGCGAGGAGCTCATGACGAACCTGCTCCGGCGCGGCATCGCCACCCGTCGCGGCGTGATGGCCTCGCACCTCGAGGACGTGTACGTGAAGCGCTACGGGAAGGTCCACCTCCCGGTCACCGAGGAGGCGACGCGGACGACGATGCTCATCCCGCTCTACGCCTCGATGACCGACGACGAGCAGAGCTACGTCATCGACGCGCTGCGTGAGGAGCTGGGCGCGGCCTAGATCCGGCGGAGCACCTTGTCGCGCGCGATCTGGCCAAGCTGCAGCAGGTACTGACCGATCTCGCGCCGGCCGAACTTGGACCTCCCGTGCTCGCGGTCGCGGAACGTGTACGGGACCTCGACGATGCGCTTCGTTCGCGCACGCGCGATGACCTCGAAGCCGATCTTGAAGCCGATCGGATTGAGCGCAGTGCCGTCGATCACGGCGCGCCGCAGCGCGAAGAAGCCGCTCGTCGCGTCGTGCACCGGCACGAGCGTGTGGCCGATCAGGCATGCGACCCGCGAGACGACGCGGCGAGACAGCGGCCAGTCCGCGGTCCCGCCGCCCGCCACGTAGCGGCTGCCCACCGCAAGATCGGCGCCGCGGTCCAGCGCGTCGACGAGCGCGGGCACGGTCTCCGCGGGGTGGGAGAGATCCGCGTCCATCACGACGAGCACGTCCCCGCGCGCGTCGGCGAACCCCGCGAGCACCGCCGAGGCGAGCCCCGCCTTCCCCGGGCGGCGCACGACGCGCACCGGGAGCCGGGGCGCGAGCGCCGCGGCGATCTCGGCGGTGCCGTCGGGCGACCCGTCGTCGACGACGACCAGCTCGAACGCCCTCCCGGCCAGCGCGGTGCCGAGACGCTCGGCGAGGATCGGGATCGAGTCGGCCTCGTTGTAGGTCGGAACGACGATCGAGATGAGAGTCATTTAGCGAGCGAGGAGCGGCTCGGCCGCGACGAGAGAGTCGACCAGCCCCGAGCATGGGAACCATCGCGTAGCGATGTTCTTGATCACGATCCGGCCTAGTCTATGGAGGGCATGCGGGTCGTCTTCGATGCGCGGCACCTGCAGACGGTCAGCCGCACGCGTGGCATCGGACGCTACTCGCGCGACCTGCTCGCCGCGCTCGCCCGGCGGCACGATCCCGGAATCGAATGGACGCTCCTCCGCCTGCGCGGCTTCCCTCCGGCCGACCCGTCGCTCCTGCCGCCGCACCGCGATCTGCGCGTGATCCGGCCGCGCCGTCCGGAGCTCGCGATGCTGGCGCTCGACGCCGCGATGCTTCCGCTCGAGCTTCCGTTCGCGAGAGGCGACCTCTACCACTCGGTGCAGCTGGGCCTCCCGGGCGTACGGCGCGGACCGGTCGTGCTGACCATGCACGACCTCGCCCCGCTCCGGTGGCCGGAGCACTACCTGCGCCGACCCCACGCGCGCGCGGGGCACGCGATCCAGTACTCGCTGGCCAAGCGCGCCGACGCGATCATCGCGGTGTCGCACGCGACCGCCGACGACGTGCAGGCACGGCTGCGCATTCCCGCGTCGCGCATCCACGTCATCCCCGAGGCGGTCGATCCGTCGTTCACCGCGCCGCCGCGGGCCGAGGCGGAGGCGGCGATGCGCGAGCGCTTCGGCCTGCCCGGCCGCTACGTCCTGTACGTGGGGCAGTTCGACCCGCGCAAGAACATGGCGGGACTCCTCGCCGCGTTCGCGGCGGCGCAGGGGCGCGAGCCGTCGCTGCGGCTCGTCATCTCGGGTGCGCTCGGGGGCCTGACGCGCTACCTCGACGCGGCGCTCGCGCGTTCCGGTCTCGATCCGACGTCCGTCGTGCTTGCCGGATTCGCCGACGACGCCACGCTCGCCGCGCTCTTCGCGGGCGCCGAGTGCCTGCTCCACCCCGCGCTCCACGAGGGGTTCGGGCTGACGCCGCTCGAATCGCTCGCGGCGGGCACACCGGTGGTCGCGTACGACGTGGGCGCGGTGCGCGAGGTGGTGGGGGACGCCGGGCTGCTGGTCGACCCTGGCGCGCCGTCCTCCCTCCCCGACGCGCTCCTGTCGGTGCTCGAGTCGGCTCAGCTGCGCGCACGGCTCGCGGAGCGCGCGCCGGAGCGCGTCAGGTCGTTCTCCTGGGACCGCGCCGCGGCGCAGACCGTCGCCGTCTACCGTGCTCTCGCCTAGCATTGACGTGATGGCACGCCGGATTCCCCTGCCGCGGCTGACCCAGAGCCAGCGCTCCGCGCGCTGGCAGCGCGAGAAGCGTCAGCGGCAGGTGCTGCTCGTGCTCTTCTCCAGCGTGCTGATGGCGGCGGTCGCGCTCGTCGTCTGGAACCTCGCCAACCGCTTCTACGACACGAACCTCAAGCCGGCGGCCTTCGTCGGCGACGTCGCGGTCCCCTACCGCGAGTACAACCGCGAGGTCGCATTCATGTTGACCAAGTACTACCAGGATCAGGGTGTGCCGCCGCAGTACGAGAACGATCCCCAGCTCAACGCCGCGAAGGCGCAGTTCAAGCAGCGTGCGCTCGACTTCGTGATCGAGGCGCGCCTGCTGCGCGGGCACGCGGCGGCGATCGGCTTCAGCCCGACGACGGCCCAGGTCGACGCCCGGTACAACCTCGACTACGGCCAGTTCCGTAGCCGCCACATCCTCATCTCGCCCGACGCGAAGGCGACCGACAAGGACGCCGCCGACAAGGAAGCGCTGACGAAGGCGCAGGACATCGCCCGCCAGCTCAAGGCCGCGCCGCGCGACGACGCGCTCTGGAAGAAGCTCGCGTCCGAGTCGTCGTCGGACCCCGGCTCGAAGGACCAGGGCGGCGAGCTCGGCTGGGTGTCGGGCGGCCAGTTCGTGAAGGAGTACGAGAACACCGCGCGCGCGCAGCAGCCCTACGACGTGTCGGATCCGGTGAAGACGGCCTTCGGCTATCACGTCATCCAGCTCGAGGAGCTGCGGGGCCCGGAGTTCAGCGAGCTGCTCATCCGTTGGGCGAAGGCCGGGATCGGCGAGTCCGATATCCGCGAGCATTCGCGGCTCAACCTGATCCGCGAGGAGATCCAGAAGCGCGCCGACGCGACGATCATTCCCTCGCCCGCGCCCCAGGTTCGGGTCGCGCAAATCGTCATCTTCACCCCGCGGCCGACCGCCGGCGACTTCGAGCGATTCACCGCCGCGGTGAAGAAGATCAGTGACATGCAGGTCGAGCTGGAGAAGGGCGTCGACTTCGCGACGATCGCGAGGAACTTCTCCGACGACCCCAGCGCCGAGAACGACGGAGAGATCGGCTGGCTCGTGCGCGGCATGAGGAACGACTACGCCGCGGAGAACGAGCTCTTCAGCCTCGACTCGGGCAAGCAGTCGAGTGTCTACAGCAAGGTCGGCTCGACCACCGTCTACAAGGTGCTCGAGCGCAGTAACGGGCGTGCCGTCACGGATGAGCAGCGGGCGAGCGTCAAGGCCACCGCCCTGCCGTACACGCTGGGCAAGCTCAAGTTCGAGCGCGGTGTGCGCAAGCTCGTGCCCGGGTACGAGCTGGACTGACGACCGACCTCGACGCGCTCGCCGCCCGTTTCCCCGGCGGCATCGACGTGCACACCTCGTTCGATCCGTTCGCGCTCACGACCGCACGCGCGGTCGCGCTGCGGCTCGACGCGCCGCCGGACGGCGCGGCGCTGCTGCGGCGGTATCCGTCCGAGCACCCCGTGACGCTGCTCGGGCGGGCCGCGCGGGAGACGACTCTCGCCGCGGCGCTCGAACGGCCGGGGGAGGCGCGATGGCTCGTTCTGGCGCCGCTCGAGGCCTTCGCGGACCTCGCGAATCCCTGGACGGTGGGCCGCATCGCGGCGCGCCTGCGCGCGCCGGACGGCTGCCCGTGGGACCGGGAGCAGACGCACGCCTCGCTGCGGCAGGGTCTCCTGGAGGAGGCGTACGAGGCGCTCGACGCGCTCGACGCCGGCGATCACGCGCGCTTCGCGGACGAGCTCGGCGACGTGCTGTTCCAGGTGGCGATCCACGCCCAGCTCGGCGCCGAGGCCGGCACGTTCGATCTCGGGCAGGTCAGCCGCGCCATCGGCGACAAGCTCATCCGCCGCCATCCGCACGTCTTCGGCGGCGGGCAGATCGCGGACGATCCCTTGAAGCAGTGGGAGCGCATCAAGCGCGCCGAGTCCGACGCGCCGCGCTCGCTCGTGGACGGGATCCCGCGCTCGACTCCCGCGCTCTTCGCCGCGGAGCGGCTCCAGGAGCGGTCGGCGCGGCTCGGGCTCGCACCCGACCGGGTCGAGATCCCGCTCGACTTCGACGACCCGGAGTTCCTGGGCGAGCTGCTTTTCGACATCGTGGGCGAGTCGCGGGAGCTCGGCTTCGACGCGGAGAGCGCCCTGCGCGCCGCGAACGCACGCTACGCCGACCGCGTGCGTGCGCTCGAGGAGCGCGCGCGCGGCGAGAACCGCGCACTCGAGTCGTACACGCCGGTCGAGCTCCGGCGCATGTGGGAGGATCAGCGGCGATGAGCAAGCGACCCGACGGCCGTGCGGCCGACGCGCTGCGGCCGGTCACGATCGAGGTCGGCGTGGCGAAGTTCGCGGAGGGGTCCGCGCGCATCACCTGCGGCGACACGGTGGTGCTGTGCCTCGCCACGGTGGAGGACAAGGTGCCGCGCTTCCTGGAGGGCAAGGACCAGGGCTGGATCACCTCGGAGTACGCGATGCTGCCGCGCTCGACGCCGCAGCGCAGCCAGCGCGAGAGCCTCGCGGGGCGCCCCGGCGGACGCACGTTCGAGATCCAGCGCCTCGTCGGGCGCGCGCTGCGCGCCGCGATGGACCTGAAGGCCCTCGGCGCGCGCAGCGTCACGATCGACTGCGAGGTCCTGCAGGCGGATGGCGGGACGCGCACCGCGGCCATCACCGGCGGATGGGTCGCCCTCGCCCACGCGCTGCGCGAGGTCGCCCCGAAGGCGGTGAAGCGCAACGTCGCCGCCGTGTCCGCGGGCATCGTCGACGGTGAGCTCGTGCTCGATCTGCCGTACGCGGAAGACTCGCGCGCTGAAGCCGACGTGAACGTGGTCGCGACGTCCGACGGGGAGCTGGTCGAGGTGCAGGGGACCGCCGAGGGGCGGCCGTTCACGCGCGCCGAGTTCGACCGCGTGCTCGACCTGTCGCTCGCCGGCATCGCGAAGCTGATCGAGGCGCAGCGGGCCGCGCTCGAGGCGTGACCGCCGCGCGCCTGCTGATCGGTAGCGGCAACGCGGGCAAGGTCGCCGAGCTGCGCGCGATCCTCGCGGGCCTGCCCGTGACGCTCCTCGCACTCGACGAGCTGCCGACGCAACCCGACGAGCCGGACGAGGACCTCCCGACCTTCGCGGAGAACGCGGCGGCCAAGGCGGCCGGATACGCGCGCGCGACCGGGATGCCGGCGATCGCTGACGATTCGGGCCTCGAGGTCGCGGCGATGCGCGGCGCGCCCGGGGTGCGCAGCAAGCGCTACTTCGGCGACGACCTGGCGGACGCCGAGCGGAACGCGAGGCTGCTGGCCGTCCTCGACGGCGTGCGGGACCGCGCCGCGCGCTTCGTGAGCGTGATCGCCCTCGCCTTCCCCGACGGCCGCGTCGAGACGTTCGAGGGCACGGTCGACGGGTCGATCGCGGACTCGCCGCGCGGAGCGGGCGGACACGGCTACGACCCGGTCTTCGTGGTGGCGGGAACCGGCCGCACGATGGCGGAGCTCGCTCCGGGCGAGAAAAACGAGGTGTCGCACCGCGGCCGCGCCGGACGCCTTCTTCGCGCACGCCTCACGCGGGGGCTCTGACGCAGCGGAGCGCCGCACCGCTCGGGCCCCTCGCCCTCCGACCCCACGACGAACGACGCTCGTTCTCGACAGTCGGGGTGGCCGGTCCCGCCCCGGCGGCCTTCGACTCCCAAAGCCGACGCTCTACTAACTGAGCTACACCCCGATTCAGGAGCGAGTCTAGGCGTGACCACGTAACGTACAGACGATGTTGGCCGCCTGGGGTCGCTTCGTGTTCCGCCGCCGTTGGCCGGTGCTGCTGGTCTCCACCGCGTTCCTCATCGCTTCGCTCGCGGTGCTCGCGCAGGGCGCCGCGCTCACCCCCGGCGGCCCGGTGAAGGCGTCGGAGTCGGGCCGCGCGTTCACGCTGCTCCAGGAGGAGCTGCCGCGCTCGGGCGGCTCGTCGATGTCGGTGATCTTCTCGCACGCGACGCTCAAGCCGAGCGACGCGCAGTTCCGCGACGCGCTCCTCGCGGCGGTCGCCGAGTACCGCAACGACCCGCGCATCGACAGCGTGCGTACCCCGTACGACACGACGCCGCCGGTCGCCGCGCTGCTCTCGCGCGACCAGAGCAAGGCGCTCGCCGTGATCGCCACCAAGGACACCCTCGCGAATGCGATCAAGTACTACCCCGAGCTGCGGCGCCTCCTCAAGCCGGGTCCGCTCACAGTCGAGGTGACCGGCTTCCTCCCGATCAACGAGGACTTCAACGAGTACCTGGAGCAGGACCTCCGGCGCGCGGAGGCGGTCTCGTTGCCGCTGGCCCTGGTCCTGCTCCTCGCCGTCTTCGGCACGATCGTCGCCGCAGCGATCCCGCTCGGCGTCGGCGCCCTGGCCGTGCTCTCGGGCCTCGCGGGCATGTTCTTGCTCACGCGCGTGACCGAGGTCTCCGTGTACGCGCAGAACATCGTCACGCTGATCGGCCTCGGGGTGGCCATCGACTACTCGCTCTTCGTCGTGAACCGCTACCGCGAGGAGATCGAACGCTTCAAAGGCCGGGTGCCGGCGAGCGGCGCGCCCGTGACGCAGATCGCGCTCGCCCGCACCATGTCGACCGCCGGCCGCGCCGTCACCTTCTCGGGACTGACCGTGGTGATCGGCCTCTCCGGGATGCTGTTCTTCGAGGGCACCTACCTGGCGTCCATGGGCATCGCGGGCGCGATCGTCGTGGCCTGCGCGGTGGTGTACGGCCTGACGTTCCTGCCCGCGCTGCTGGCGATCCTCGGCACGCGCGTGAACCGCTGGCGCGTGCCGATGCCGCGCGGCGGCGGGGGCCCGGGATTCTGGCGGAGGCTCGCCTCCTGGGTGATGCGCCGCCCCTTGCTCGTGCTCGTGCCGGTGATGGCCTTCATCCTCGCGACGGCGTCGCCGTTCCTCCAGCTGCACATGGCGACCACCGACGTGACCGCGCTGCCCAAGGAGGCGCCGTCCCGCGCGGGGTATGACCGCCTGATCGCGGAGTTCCCCGGCGCCGACACGACCAACATCAGCGTCCTCGCCCGCTACGCCGACGGGAGCCCCCTCCAGCCGGACCGCCTCACCGCCCTGCGCGCGTTGCAGACGCAGCTCGAGCGGCTCCCGAACGTGACGCGCGTGGAGAGCGTGCTCTCGTTCCCGCCCGAGGTGCTCGCGGCGCCGCCCGAGTCGCTCCCCCCGGCGGTGCGCGCGCCGCTCGCCGCCGCGCGCGCGCAGTCGGTCGGACCGCACGTGGTGCTCTTCGGCGTGCACACCCAGCGGGCCGCGTCGAGCGACGAGGCGCAGCGCCTGGTGCGCGACATCCGCGCCCTCGCCGATCCGCCGGGCGCGGAGATCATGGTCACCGGGACGACCGCGTTCGACATCGACGTCGTCGCGTTCATCCTCGAGCGCTCGGTCGCGGCGGTCGCGTGGATCGTCGCGGCGACCTACGTGGTGCTGTTCCTGCTGCTCGGCTCGGTGCTGCTGCCGCTGAAGGCGGTGCTGATGAACCTGCTCTCGATCTCGACCTCGTTCGGGGCGATGGTGTTCATCTTCCAGCAGGGGCACTTCGCGGACATCCTGCGCTTCAGTCCGGCGCCGATCGATCCGACGCTGCCCGTGATCATGTTCTGCACGGTGTTCGGCCTGTCGATGGACTACGAGGTGATCATGCTGTCCCGCATGCAGGAGGAGTACGTGCGCAGCGGCGACAACCGGCAGGCGGTCGCGGAGGGGCTCGAGCGCAGCGGGCGCCTCATCACCGGGGCGGCCGCGATCATGTGCGGCGTCTTCGGGGCGTTCGCGCTCGCCGACGTCGTGATCATCAAGGCCATCGGCCTGGGCATGGCGCTCGCGGTCGCCATCGACGCGACGCTCGTCCGCGCACTGGTCGTGCCCGCGACGATGCGCCTGCTCGGCGACTTCAACTGGTGGGCCCCCGGCCCGCTGGCAAGCCTGTACCGGAGGCTCGGTCTGGGCGAGGCGCACGCGGCCACCCGGTGAACGCAGCGGCCCTCCGTCCGATGGGGGTGGGGGACATCGTCGACCGCGTCATCGCCACCTACCGTGCGGACCTCCGGCTGTTCCTGACCGTGTCGGCGGTGCCCGCAGGGGGCTCGGCCGATGCCCTACGCGGTCTACGTCGACGAGCTCGACTTCGTGTGGGCGACCGAGTGGGGCAGCGGGGCGCTCCTGCGCTTCGATCCGGCCACCGAGACCTTCGAGTCGTTCCCACTTCCTGCGAACGCCAACGTCCGGCAGCTTCTGGGACGGCCGGGTGAGGTGTGGGGGGGCCGAGAGCGGCCTGGATCGGCTCGTCGTCGCCCGGTATTAGTGCGGGGCCGGCTGCGGCCATTTGACACTGGCTAGGGCCGCCCTTGGAATGGCACCGTCATGGCAGCGATCGACACGCCCTTCCCGATGGCTCAGCGCCGTTACTCCGGCGTCCTCGAATGGATCGCAACCGCCGACCACAAGAAGATCGGCATCATGTACACCTACGCTGGATTCTTCTTCTTCCTGATCGGCGGTCTGCTGGCCCTCGGCATCCGGACGCAGATCATGGGCGCGAACAACTCGTTCCTCACGGCGGACGCCTACGACCAGTTCTTCACCATGCACGGCACGACGATGATCTTCCTCTTCGTCATGCCGGTGTGGACCGGTCTCGGCAACTACATCGTCCCGCTGATGCTGGGTGCGCGGGACATGGCCTTCCCCAAGCTCAACGCCCTCTCGCTCTGGCTGTTCATCGCCGGAGCGATCGTCGTCGAGTCCGGCTTCCTGCTGGGCGGCGCGGCGAACGCCGGCTGGTACTCGTACGTCCCGCTGACGAGCAAGCAGTTCTCCCCAACGCACGGCCAGGACTTCTGGCTCATCGGCCTCACGATCACGGGCTTCGCGTCCATCTTCGGCGCGCTGAACTTCATCGTGACGATTTTCGCGCTGCGCGCACCGGGGTTGACGTTCCACCGTCTGCCGCTGTTCGTCTGGGCGAACCTGGTCACGTCGTTCCTGCTGGTCTTCGCGATGCCGTTCCTGACCGTCGCCGGCGTGCTCCTGCTCTTCGACCGGTTGGGCGGCACCGCCTTTTTCGATGTCGCTCAGGGCGCGGACCCGCTCCTCTGGCAGTTCATGTTCTGGTTCTTTGGGCACCCGGAGGTCTACATCCTGATCCTCCCCGGCTTCGGGGTGGTGTCGGAGATCCTGCCGGTGTTCTCGCGGAAGCCGATCTTCGGCTACAAGATGATCGCGTACTCCTCCGTGGCGATCGGCTTCCTGTCGTTCTCGGTCTTCGTGCACCACATGTTCACCGCGGGTCTCGATCCGGCGCTCCAGTGGTTCTTCATGGCGTCGACGATGCTCATCGCTGTGCCGACGGGCGTGAAGATTTTTTCCTGGCTCGGCACCATTTGGGGCGGCTCGATCAGGTACACGACGGCGATGCTGTTCTCACTCGGGTTCATCGCGACGTTCACCCTCGGCGGTCTCTCGGGCATGTTCCTCGGGAACGTGCCGACGGACATCCAGCTCCAGGACACGTACTACGTGGTCGCGCACATCCACTACGTGCTCTTCGCCGGCGCGGCGATGCTCATCTTCGCGGCGCTCTACTACTGGATGCCGAAGATGAGCGGACGGCTCCTGGACGAGAAGCTGGGCCAGATCCACTTCTTCCTGACCTTCATCGGCATGAACCTGGCCTTCTACCCGATGCACCAGCTCGGGCTCGACGGCCAGCCACGCCGCACCTACCACTACCCGCAGTCGCCCGAGTGGGAGCTGCTCAACCTCATCGCCACGATCGGCTCCTACATCCTCGCGCTCGGTGTGCTCACCTTCATGTGGAACTTCTTCGTGAGCGTCGTCCTGAATCAGGGCAAGCGCGCGGGCGCCGACCCGTGGGAGGGTGACACTCTCGAGTGGGCGACGGCTTCGCCGCCCCCCGAGCACAACTTCGACGAGATCCCCGTGGTGCACGGCGCGCGCCCACTCAAGGAGGCCGCGCCGCACCAGGCGTCATGACGTACGCGCGCCTCGCGTACGGCACCCTCGCGTTCATGTTCCTCGTCGTCGTCTGGGGCGGAGTCGTTCGCGTCACCGGCTCGGGCCTCGGATGCCCCGACTGGCCGCTGTGCCACGGGCAGTTCCTCCCGTCGCTCGATCTCCAGACGCGGATCGAGTGGCTCCACCGGCTGCTCGCGGTCGGCGCGGGGCTCTCGCTCGCCGCGCTCGGCGTCTGGACGATCGCCAGGCGACGCGCGGACCGGCGCGCGCTGGTCCTCGTGCTGATCGCGGGCCCCCTCTACCTGCTCCAGGCCGTGCTCGGCGCGATCACGGTGCTGCTGGAGCTCCCGCACACCTGGGTGACCGCCCATCTCGCCAACGCCGAGCTGCTGCTCGCGACGCTCACGCTGCTTGCCGTGCACCTGCGCTGGCCCGCCGCGGGGCGCGCGCCGGGCATGCGCGTGGCGGTCGTCGC
>VGPA01000004.1 GCA_016875665.1 Chloroflexota bacterium
TCCGCGAGATCAACATCGGCTTCTCCGCCACCGAGCTGAAGCAGGACATCATCGACGTGGCGCCGGTGTTCAAGGGCAACGATCCGTACCTGTGGCAGACGACGATACCGATGGAGTACGAGCTGATCCAGCCGTCCGATTACGGCTTCCCGTCGGTCGGCACGGTCATGGTCGCGAACGCCAGCTTCATCAAATCGAACCCTGACGTGGTGCTGCGCTACGTGAAGGCGTTCCTCCGTGGCGCGGACCACATGCTCAAGGACAAGCAGAGCACGATCGACATCACGGCCCGCTACGCGGGTCCGGGGCTCGACCGCGGCGGCCATGCCTTCATCTACGACGTCACGAAGAAGGACATGGAGGACGGCGACGCCAAGTCGAAGGGCGTCGGCACCTTCAACAAGCAGAAATGGCAGGAATCGCTCGACTTCCTGATGAACCTGAACCTGATCAAGGCGAAGCCAAAGGTCGACGACCTGATCGACACGCAGTTCGTCGACCAGGCGATCAAGGACGGCAAGCTCGTCTGGCCCTGATCGATCGGCGTGCATTGATGGTGCCGGCCCCGCCGCTCTCATGAGCAGCGGGGCCGGTTCCTTCCCGCGATGAGGGCGAACCGCGTCAAGCGGCTCCTCGGCGAAGGGAAGCCCGCCTTCGGCACCTTCATGGGGCTCGGCAGTCCCGTCGCGGCGGAGTCGCTCGCGCACCTCGGGTTCGACTGGCTGGTCATCGACCAGGAGCACAACCCGTTCGACGCGTCGCTCATGGTGTCGCAGCTCCAGGCGATGAGCGCGACGCCGACGGTGCCGCTCGTGCGCGTGCCGTGGAACGAGGGCGTGTGGATCAAGAGCGCGCTCGACGCCGGAGCGTACGGCGTGGTCATCCCGATGGTGAATACGCGGGCCGAGGCCGAAGCCGCCGTCGCCGCGGTCCGCTATCCGCCGCAGGGCGGCCGGCGCATCGGCGGCGCGCGCACCCGCCTCTACGGCGGAAACGACTACGTCGAGCGCGCGAACGACGAGATGCTGCTCGTCGTCATGATCGAGAGCGCCGCCGGCGTGGCCAACGCGCAGGACATCCTCTCGGTGCCCGGCATCGACGCGTACTTCATCGGACCGAGCGACCTCTGCGCCAGCCTCGGCCTCGCGCAGACGTGGGAGCCGGAGTACCCGGAGTTCTGGGCCGCGCTCGGCAAGGTCCAGGACGCGGCGCGCGGCACCGGCGTGGCCCCGGGCATCCACAGCAACGGTGCGCGTGCCAAGCGCATGGTCGACCTGGGTTACCGGTTCATCGCGCTCGGCTACGACTCCTCGTACCTCACCGGCGGCGCCGCCGCCGCGCTCGCCGAGGCGCGCAAGGGCGCGCCGGAGTGAGCGACCTCACTCCCGACGAGCTGAAGTGGGTCCTCAACGCCGCCGACATGGAGGCGCGCGCGCGCGAGCGCCTCCCGCTCGGTGCGCAGACGTATGTGGGCACCGGGGCGGGCGACGAGCGGAGCATGGCCGACAACATCGCGGCGTTCCAGCGCTGGGTGTTCCGCCCCCGTGCCCTCGTGGACACGAGCGCGCGGGACCTCTCGACGTCGGTGCTCGGCCGGAGCATCGCCTTCCCCGTCGGCGTGGCGCCGTACGCGCTGCAGCGGCTCCTGCACCCGGAGGGCGAGCTCGCCACCGTGCGCGCGGTGAGCGCCGCCCGTAGCTTCATGGTCGTCAGCATGGGCGCGACCTGCACCCTCGAGGAGATCGCGGTCGCCGCAACCTGCCCGCTGTGGTTTCAGCCGTACCTGTTCGACGACGCCGGCTACATGGCGGAGCTGGTGCAGCGCGCCGAAGCGGCCGGCTACTCGGCCGTGTGCCTCACGGTCGACTCGCCGGTGTTCGGCTGGCGCGAAGGCTCGATGCGCAACCCGCACATCCTTCCCGCAGGCGTCGTCTGGGCCAACATGCCGCCGGCCATGCGGGTGCCCAACAGCGGCAGGTGGCTCACCGGCGGCGACACCTGGCGCTGGGCAATGGCCGACAAACTCACGGCGGGCACCACGCTTCCGCTGGTGCTCAAGGGCATCGTCACGGCCGAAGACGCGACGCTCGCCGTCGAGCACGGCGTCGCCGCCGTCGTCGTGTCGAACCACGGCGGCCGCCAGCTCGAGGACACGATCGCCACGATGGACGCGCTGCCCGAGGTCGTCGCCGCCATCGACGGCCGAGCCGAGGTGCTCCTTGACGGGGGCGTGCGGCGCGGTATCGACGTGCTCAAGGCGCTCGCGCTCGGCGCACGCGCCGTCTTGGTGGGGCGGCCGGCCGCGTGGGGCCTCGCCGCCGCGGGTGAGGCCGGCGTCGCGCGCATCCTCGAGCTGCTGCGGAGCGACCTCTCAACTGCGATGGCGATCGCCGGCGTGACCTCCGCCGCGCGTGTCGATCGCGCCCTGGTGACGCGCCGCCCCGCGTAGCGGCCTAGCGGCCGGAGAACACCGTCTTCGGGATGGCGCCGTGCACGCCCATGCGCTGGTCCACCACCTGCGTGATCCCGAAGTCCCCGGCCACCGAGATCAGCGAGTAGGCGTCGTCGCGGCTCAGCGTGAAATGGTCCACCAGGAACGCGACCAGCCGGCGGGAGGCCGACTTCATCGCCTCGTCGAGGTCCGCGCCGAAGCCGTGGACGTACCAATGGCTTGCGGTCTCGAGCACGGGCGAGGTGAAGCCGAGGTCCCTCCGGACGGTGAGCCTGAGGACGCCGTTGTGGGACGACTCGATGGCGGTGCCCGACAGCTCCGCGTCGCCCTCCGCGGCGTGCGGATCGCCGACGAAGAACAGCGCGCCGTCGTTCAGCACCGGGTAGTACATCGTCGCCCCCGGGCCGATCCGCCAGTTGTCGATGTTCCCGCCGAAGTCCCCCGGCGGGATGCTGTCGTGCCTGCCGGCCGCCGCGGGCGCCACGCCCATAACGCCGAAGTGGGGGCGGAGCGGCACGGCGACGCCAGCGAGCGCGGGCTCGCGTATGGTCCGCTCCGGGGGCACGACGATGCCCGCGATGTCGTAGCGCGGCGTGTGCGTGTAGTCGAAGGCGAACGCGGCGCGCGCGGTCGCGCTCTCCGCGTGGAGGGAGTAGATCGTGATCCGTTCCTTCTTGATGTCGTCGTGGAGGTAACCCCACCAGGCGGCGATGTTGGTGCCGTACGGCAGGCGCGGCTCCATCGAGAGGATCTGGACCTCGAGCACGTCCCCCTTCGTCGCGCCGCGGACGGCGACGGGCCCGGTCATGATGTGGACCCCCGGCCCGCGCCGGCTCTGCGGGATGCCCGCGTACACCGCGGCCACGCCCGGATCCATCATCACGTCGGGTGCGTCGCCGGCCTGATGCGTGAGCGTCTCCACGTGCAGGAGGTCGCCCGATTCGATGGTGAGGACGGGCGGCTGCGCCCGATCGAAGTAGCCCCAAAAACAGGTCTCGGGCGTCGCGCGAAGCTCGTGCATGGTGGCTGGGCTCACCGCATCCTCCGCAGCGCGTCTCGTCGCGTGCACGCTAGCGGGAGCGGGGCCACGGCGGTACGCTCGGCCTCTCGAATGGGCCGAGTCCGGCTCGCCCAGCACGACACAATGCGGCGGGGAGGTCACGCATGGGCAGGAAGGCGATCGCGACGACGTGGGACCAAATCCCGGACGAGGCCGTGCGGCCAGGCGTCCGCCGGCGCGCCTTCGGCAACGACGGCGCCATGCTGGTGATGAACGAGCTGAAGCCGGGCATGACGGTGAACCCGCACGTCCACACCGACTTCGACCAGCTCGCCTACATCGTGTCGGGTACCGCGCTCTATCACGTGGACGGCGTGCCCCACAAGGTCGGCCCCGGGTCGCTGATCCTGATCCCGGCCGGCCAGACGCACCACATCGAGCCGACCGGTAGCGAGCCGGTGATGAACCTCGACGTGTTCGGGCCCGCGCGGAAGGACTACATGCACCTGCTCGAGTGGATGAAGGGGAAGTGACCCTCGCGGAGCCCGCCGCTTCGTCGGGCTCGGTCCTCGCGGCCCCGCGCCCCTACCGTCACCCGGTCGCGTGGTCCCGCGTGTACCGCCGCCGCCGCCGCCGCCTGCGCGCGCTCGGGGTGGCGCGGGAATGAGCGTGACGGCGGAGATGAGCTGGTACCTGCCGTGCGACGGCGACGGGCACTGGCTCGCGGTGCGCGACCCCGAGCGGGTGCCAGACCTCGGCTACCTCGCAAGCGTGGCCGAGACCGCCGAGCGCGCCGGCTTCGACAGCCTGCTCGTGCCGGTCGCCTTCTCGTCGTCCGCGTACGGTCCCTGGGCGCCGCGCGCCGAGTCGGGCGCGGCCGCCGCCGCGGCGATCGCGGCGACCAGGCGCATCCGCGTGATCCTCGCGCACCGTCCGGGCTTCGTGAATCCCGGCGTGTTCGCGCTCCAGGCCACGAGCCTCGACCGCTGGAGTGGCGGGCGGCTCGCCTTGAACATCGTCACGGCCGGCGCGCCCGGCGACATGGAGCAGCTCGGTGACGTGCTGGCGCACGACGAGCGCTACGCGCGTGCCGAGGAGTTCGTCCGGGTCATCCAGCGGCTGTGGACCGAGCGCAGCGTCGACCACACGGGGAAGTACTTCGCCATGAACGGCGCCCGCTCGGAGCCGAAGCCCACCCGCGCCGGCGGCCCGCTGATCTATCTCGCCGGCGCGTCGGAGCCCGCGATCGACATGGCCGCGCGCCAGGCCGACGTCTACATGATGAGCGCGGAGACCGTGGAGGGCGTGGGCAGGCGCATCGCCGGTCTTAGCCAGCGCGCGGGCGCACGCGCGAAGGACATGCGCTTCTGCGTCGCCGCGACGATGTTCGCGCGGAGGACCGACGCGGAGGCGCGCGGGTGGGCGAAGGAGTTCGCCGGCCGCGCCGACCTCGCCGTGCTCGCAGAGCGCGCCGCGGTCGGCCGGACCACGACCTCGGTCGAGGATCTGCGCTTCCGCGCCGCGAGCACGATCGACTCCTGGCTCGGACCGAATCTCTGGTCCGGCATGAGCCACCTCGCGTACGGATCGGCGTGGGTGGGCTCGTACGAGGACCTGGCCGATCTGTTCGCGGCGTACGCGGAGGTGGGCGTGAGCATCTTCCAGATCTACGGCTATCCGTTCCTCCAGGAGGCCGAGCATCTCGGCCGCGAGTTCCTGCCCATTGCGCGCGAGCGCGTGGCGCGGGTGCGGGCGGCATGACCGGGCCGTTTACCTTCGGCTGCCAGATCTGGCCCCAGGGCACCACCTGGGCCGCGCTCCGCAGGGCCGCGATCCTCGCCGACCAGCTCGGCTACGACTACCTCTTCACGTGGGACCACTTCGTCTCGCACCTGGGCGACCCGGACGAGCGCAACTTCGAGTGCTGGCAGCTCCTCGCGGCGTGGGCCGCCGTCACGGAGCGCGTCAGGATCGGCGCGCTCGTCAGCGGTGTGACGTACCGCCACCCGGGGGTCCTGGCCAAGATGGCCGCCACGCTCGACCACGTGTCGGACGGGCGCGCGATTCTCGGCATCGGCGGCTCGTGGCACGAGGGCGAGCACAAGCAGCTGGGCATCCCGTTCCCGCCGCTGGGCGAGCGGCTCGGCCGCCTGCGCGAGGCCGTGCGGGTGTGCCGGGAGCTCTGGGGCCCGCATCCGGTCGCCGAGTTCGCCGGCAAGTACTACTCGCTCACCGCGGCCAGGGCGGAGCCCAAGCCGATCCAGAAACGGCTCCCGATCCTCATCGGCGGCGCGGGCGAGAAGACGACGCTCCGCATCGTGGCACGGCACGCGGATCTTTGGCACGTGTGGAGCCCGCCCGCGGGATTCGGCAAGAAGTTCGAGATCCTGAAGCGGCACTGCGCCGAGGTCGGCCGCGACGTCTCCGAGATCCGTCCTCTGGCGGGAGGGTGGCTCGCGATCCGCGACACGAGGGAGGCCGCGTTCGACGTGCTGAAGGAGCGTGCGTACGCACACGGCCTCGGCACACCCGACCCCGAGGACTACCATTCGCCGCTGCACGGCACGCCCGAGTCCGTCGCGCAGCGCCTGGCCGAGTACGCGCGCAACGGCGCGCGCGGCTACGTGGCGGTGTTCGTGCCGCCGTTCGACGAGGAGTCGATGCGCCGCCTGCTCACCGAGGTCGGGCCGCGCCTGCGAGCGCTTCTCGCCTGACCCGTTGCGGCGAACGAGGTCGGCGGTGGCGGCTACCGCGCGCCGGCGGGGACCCTGGCCCCGATCGCCCGGGCGATGGCATCGATGTTCGTGACCACGCCGTGGAAGCGGTCGGTGTTCACCAGCGTCGCCTGCTGCGCGGCGTCGTCGGTGTCGGCCACGCACTCGGCGGGCAGCAGGACGTCGAAGTCGCGCATGTACGCGTCGCGGACGGTCGACTCGACGCAGAAGCTCGTGGTCGTGCCGGCCACGATCAGCACCTGGACGCCCTTGATGCGCAGCTCGGGCTCGAGGGTGGTGTTGTAGAAGGCGCTGGAGCGGTGCTTGACCACGATCTCGTCTTCGGGCTTGATGACCTTCTTCATCTCGTCGTCGAACTCGGCCTCCCAGGTGCCGCGCAGGCAGAGCTCGAGCTTCACGCCGCGGCGGTCCAGGTGCGAGGGGATCCGGCGCGCCATGCGGCGCTTGTCGTCCGGATAGTGGACCTGCTTGGTGAGCCAGATCTGCACGCCGACCGAGCGGCACACGTCTATCAGCCGGTGGATGTTCGGAATGATGGCGCGGACCTTCTCCACGCCGCTCCGCGTGCCGAACGCACGCGCGCGGGCACCCTCCGGGTGGGTGAACGAGTTCTGCATGTCGACGATCACGAGCCCGACCTCTTTGGGGTCGAGGCGCGGGATGTCCAGGGTCTTGACGTCATCGAGCGGAGCCACGTGCGACCTCCCGAAACTTTCGCGGAGCGGGCGCCCGTTTCGCGGACTGAGCCCCCTCCGACGGCGGAATGGTAAACGTCCAGCCGAATGCGCGAGCATCACGTTCGTGGGGCTTTCCGTGGTGGAGTCGCTGCGCGCCTACTGGCATCCCGTCGCGCGGTCCGCCGAGGTGGGCGCCGCCCCCCTCGCCGCTCGTCTGCTCGACGAGCCGCTGGTCCTGTGGCGCGACACCGGCGGCGCGGCCGTCGCGATGCGGGACCTGTGCATCCACCGCGGCACACCCCTTTCCTTGGGCTGGGTGGACGGCGGCCGGATCGTCTGCGCCTACCACGGGTGGCGGTACGAGGCGGACGGCGGCTGCGCCCTGATCCCGTCGCTCCTGCCCGGCCGGAGCATCCCGGCGAAAGCCAGGGTGCGCGCCTACGACACGGTCGAGCAGGGTGGCGTCGTGTGGGTGCGGCTTGATCCGTCCGATCACGCGCCGCCGAGTATGCCGAAGGAGCTGGACGACCCGGCCCACCGGCTGATCGGCACCTTCGACGGTTACTACGCCGCGAACGCCGCTCGCTTCATCGAGAACATGCTCGACCGCTCGCACTTCCCGTGGGTGCACGAGAACATCCTCGGCACGCGCGACCATCCCGAGGTGTCCGACATCGACATCAGGGACATCCCGGGCGGCTTCGGCTATCTCGCCGAGGGGCGCACGGCATACGAGCTCCAGCTGCCGTTCACGCTGACGTACCGCCCGCACCTCACCGACAAGGCGAAGTGGCAGACGATCTCGTTCGCGTCGTGCCCGATCTCCTCCAAGCGCCTGCGCTCGTTCGGCTGGGTGTGGAGCAACTTCACCGAAGGCCTCTCCGACGAAGAGGTGCGCGCGCGAACGCTCACGCTCTACGAACAGGACCGCGCGGTGGTCGAGGCGCAGCGTCCCGAGGAGCTCCCGCTCGACTTGACCGAGGAGCTGCACCTCAAAGGAGCGGACGCCGCCGCGGTCGAGTACCGGCGGCGCATGCGCGCGCTCGTGGGGGTTTCCTGGTCGTGACCGACGCCCTGGTGGCGGTCGACCTCGGCACCGCGGGCGCGAAGGCCGCGCTCATCGGCGTCGACGGCTCGCTCCTCGCGCAGAGCATCCGCCGCTATCCGACAATCGAAGGACCGGACCCGACGTGGGTCGAGCAGGACCCGGAGGCGTGGTGGGAGGCGGTGCGCGGCGCGCTGGGCGAGGTCGCCGCGGCGGGACGCGGGCACCGTCCGGTCGCGCTGTGCGTCGGCGGACAGGGGCCAAGCCTCGTGCCGGTCGAGGGCTCGGGCGAGGCGGCCGGAAACTCGCTGATCTGGAAGGACCGCCGGGTGGGCGAGGAGCGCGCGTGGATCTCAGGTCGCGCGGGCCGCGAGGTCCCGCCGTACTCGTCGGTGCCGAAGGCGCTGTGGATCAAGCGGCACCGGCCCGAGGTCTTCGCGCGCACGCGGTGGTTCCTGCAGGCGTGGGACTACATCGCGCACCGGCTCACGGGCGCGGCCGTGGCGTCGACCTTCCCCGGCGGCGCCGTCTTCCCGCCCGACCTCCTCGCGGCGGCCGAGCTCGATCCCGCGCTCTTCCCCGCGCAGACGGCGATGGGCAGCGTGACCGGCATGCTCGGCCCGGAGGTCGCGCGCGACCTCGGGCTTCCGGCCGGCATCCCGGTGGCCGGCGGCGTCAACGACTCGACGGCGTCCGTGGTGGGCGGCGGGCTGGTGAGCCCCGGCATCGCGATGGACTTCGGCGGCTCGTCGGGTGGCCTCGGTCTGTGCGTCGACAAAGCGCTGAAGGTCGCGGGCATTTCTGCCAACCCCGGCCCGCTGCCAGGCCTCTGGGTGTGCGGCGGCCCGCTCGCCGCGGGCGGGCTCGCGTTCGAGTGGGTGACGCGGACGATGGGCTTCGGGTTGGGCGGTTTCGACAGCGCGCTTTCTGAGGCGGCGCGCATGCCCGCCGGCAGCGACGGCCTCGTGTTCCTGCCGCACCTCGCCGGAGAGCGCGCGCCGATCTGGGACGAGGGCGCGCGCGGCGCGTTCTACGGCATCACCGACCGCCACGAGCGCGGCCACATGGTGCGCGCGGTGCTCGAGGGCGTGGCCTTCGCGCTGCGCCACATCGCCGACGTGCTCGACGAGGCGGGCGCGCCGATCGACCGCCTGCGCGTCGCCGGAGGGCAGGCGCGCGGCGAGCTGTGGAACCGGATCAAGGCGGACGTCCTCGGATGCCCGGTCGACGTGCCGGCGGTCACTGAAACCGCGCTCGCCGGCTACGCCATCCTCGCCGGCATCGCCGCCGGGCTGGTGCCGGACATCGCGAGCGGCGCACGGGCGCTCGTGCGGATCGAGCGGCGCCTCGAGCCGGACCCCTCGGCGAGGCCGGCGCTCGACCGGGGATACCGCGCCTATCGCGCGCTGCAGCATGCCGTGCGCGGAGTCGGGCCTCCCGCCTGATTGGCGCCCCGCCGCCTCTTGACGCTGCCTCGGCCGGTTGTATCGTCCCGCTGTGAGGGACGACGCTCCGCAGTGCGGAACCCGGGTCCTGAAAGTTGAGGTGTGGGATGTCCAGGAACCTGATCACCCGGCGCCAGGCGCTCGCCATGGGGGCGGCGGCGACCATCATCTCGTGCGCGCCCGCGGCCGCGCCGAGCTCGGGCGGGTCGGCCCGCCAGGTCGCGAAGCTCAACTACCTGTTCGGCTTCTTCATCCAGGCCAACCCGACGCTCCCCGTGATCGTGGCCAAGGAGATGGGCTTCTACAAGCAGATGGACCTGGACGTCACGTGGGACTTCCAGACCACCTCCACCGCGGTCCGGCTCGTCGCGACGAACCAGTACCACGGCGGCTCGTCGGACCCGCAGACGCTCGCGGGCTTCGTGAAGGAGGGGCTGCCGCTCGTGACGACGGCGCAGCTCTCGCAGAACAGCGTGCGCGCGTTCGCCGTCCGCAAGGGCGAGCCGATCAAGCGGCCCAAGGACTTCGAGGGGAAGAAGGTCGGTATCAAGGGGACCCTGCCGTGGCCCGACTACCTCGCCATCCTCGCGTCGGACAAGGCCGACCGCTCGAAGATCACCGAGGTCCCGGTGGGCTTCTCCTCGGTCGAGCTCAAGGAAAAGCGCGTCGATGTGCTGCCGATCTTCCTCGGCAACGAGCCGTTCGTGCTCAAGAACCAGCTCCAAACTGAGATCGACATCATCCACCCGAAGGACTTCGGCTACCCCGCCATGGGCACGCCGCTCATCTCGAACAAGAACTTCATCAAGGACAACAAGGACGTCTACACGCGCTTCGTGCGCGCGACGCTCAAGGGCTCCGAGTACATGATCGACAACCGGGCCGAGACGCTGCAGATAGCCATCCAGTACGGCGGCACCGCCACGACCAAGCAGGCCCACGAGTTCATCTACGACGTGACGCTGCCGACGATGAAGCACCCCAAGGGCACCGGCTACATCGACAAGGCGCAGTACCAGACGAACCTGGACGTTCTGGCGGATCTCAAGCTGCTGGATCACCGGCCCAAGGTCGACGACCTGGTCGACGACTCGTTCTGGAACTCGGTGATGAAGGACGGGAAGGTCGTCTGGCCGGGCTAGATCTCGGCCCGATCGAGGGCGTGCGCTAGACGAATGGGGGAGCCCTCCTGCGAAAGGGGGGCTCCCGTTCTTTTCAGGCAGGGCCCCGTGCCGGCCTGAGCCTCAGGCGATGACGTGCAGCTTCGCCGCGTTGATCTGCCTGCGCATCTCGGAGCCGATCTCGTGCGGGCGGTCCGGGATCTCGGCCGGGTGCTCGGGCTCGCCGAGCAGCTCCGTCGAGAGGTACCGCAGACCGTTGTCGTTCACGATCGTCGCGATGCGCTTCAGCTTGGGGAGCGCTTGTGCGAGCTTGATCGCCGCCGCGACGTTGCAGCCCGAGGAGATGCCGCAGAAGATGCCCTCTTCGCGCGCGAGGCGGCGGGCCATCGCGATCGACTCGTCGGAGGTGACCTGCACCACGCCGTCGAGCACGTCGAGCTCGAGGACGGCGGGGACGAAGCCATCGCCGATGCCTTCGATGCGGTGCGCGCCCCACGGGCCGCCGGAGAGGATCGCGCACTCGGACGGCTCGACCGCGTAGACGAGCGTCGAGGCCCGCTGCGACTTCAGGTAGCGGCCGATGCCGGTGAGCGTGCCGCCGGTCCCCTGCGACGCGATGAAGGCGTCCACGTCCCGCCCGGCCTGCTCCCAGAGCTCGGGCCCGGTGCTCGCCTGGTGTGCCGCGCTGTTGTCGCGGTTGTCGAACTGGCCCACGCGCCAGTACGTGCCCGGAGAGCGCGCCATCAGCTCGGCGACCTGCTCGAGCACGAGATCCACGTCGCTCTCGGCGCCCGGTGTGAGCACTAGCCGCGCGCCGTAGGCGCGGATGACGTCCCGGCGCTCGCGGCTCATGCCCTCGGGCATGACGATGACGACGGGGTACCCGAGCGCGGCGCCCACCATCGCGGTCGCGATGCCGGTGTTGCCGGTCGTGCCCTCGATGATCGACATGCCGGGCCGGAGGTCCCCGCGCTTGATCGCGCTGCGCACGATGTGGGGGAGGATGCGGTCCTTCACGCTGCCCGACGGGCCGTGGTACTCGAGCTTCGCGAGCAGGGTGATCCCCTCGGGGACGACACGGCGCAGGCGGACGAGCGGCGTGTGGCCCGCGGTGTCGAGGACGGAGTCGTAGATGCGGGCGCGGGCGCCCCAGTCCGGGGTGGTCACCGCGGTCTCACGGCCGGCACGAGCTCGGTGAGCTTGCGGTATCTCACGCCCCCGGCATCGAGGAGCTTCCGCAGCTCGCGCGCGAACTCGACCGAGCGCGGCGTGTCGCTGTGCACGCAGACGGTTTCGACCTCCAGCGGCACGTCGGTCCCGTCCATCGCGCGGACCTTGCTCTCGGTGACCATGCGCATGGCCTGCTCGGCGGCGACCTTGGGGTCGTCGTACACGGTCCCGGGGATGCGGCGCGAGGCGAGCGTTCCGTCCGGGTTGTACTTGCGATCCATGAAGCCCTCGCGGGCGACGCGCAGGCCGTGCTCCCTCGCGCGCTTGTCCATCGCGGTGCCGGGCTGGCACACCACGATCAGGTCCATCTCCAGCGACGCGATGCCCTGCGCGATCCCGGCGGCGACCTCGGCGTTCACGGCCGCGGTGTTGTAGAGCGCACCGTGCGGCTTCACGTGGCCGAGCGTCACGCCGTGGCGCTTGCAGAACGCGTTGAGCGCACCGATCTGGTAGACGACGTCGTGCTCGACCTCCTCGCGGGTCATTTCGATGACGCGGCGGCCGAATCCCACCAGATCTCGAAAGCCCGGGTGGGCGCCGATGCCGAGACCCAGCTCCTTGCACATTCGTACGGTGCGGTCCATGACCATGGGGTCGGAGGCGTGGAAGCCGCAGGCGATGTGCGCCGAGGTGAGAAGGGGCAGGAGGGCGTCGTCGTTCCCGGTCTTGTACGACCCGAAGCTCTCACCGCAATCCGCGCTCAGATCGATCGCTCGCTCCACCGTCGACCTCCGATTCATCCGCGCCGCCGTTGCAGCAGAGACCATACCCGCCCCGGCGTGAGCGGGACTTCGCTGACGTGCACGCCGATCGCGTCGGCGACCGCGTTGCCGATCGCGCCCATCGGACCGATCGCGCCGGCTTCGCCCATGCCCTTGTTGCCCAGCGGCGTGAGCGGGCTCGGCGTCTCGATGTGGCTCCGCGTGCTCGACGCCCCGGGTGGGAGCGACCTGCGGATCCGGACCGAGGCGAACCTCGTGGGGCGGCTCGGCCAGCTCGGGGAGCCCATCGTGCGCGGCCGGGCCGACGCGATCATGGGCAGCTTCGCCACGAATCTCGCCGCCGCGGCCGCGGCGCGTGGTGCGTGAAGCGGCGTCTCAAGGACCGGAACGGCGGATATACACTCGCCCCCTGGCCGTGCGGCCACGCGAGAGGGGGTAGTCCGATGAGCGCACGGGATGTCGAATTCGGCGTCTTCCTTCCGGTTTCCGACGGCGGCTTCATCTTCTCCAACACGGCCCCGGTGAACCCGAGCACCTACGAGTACATCAAGAAGGTCACCAAGCTCGCCGAGGACCTCGGGATGGGCTTCGCGATCGCGCTCGCGCGGTGGCGCGGATTCGGTGGGACCCACGGCGGCGGCTATGGGCCCGACTCGCTCGAGGCCGTGAGCACGATCGCCGGCATCGCCGAGGCAACCAGCCGGATCCGCGTCTTCTGCACCATGCACACGATGGCGTTCCACCCGGCCGTCGCCGCGAAGATGATCGCGACGATCGACCAGATCGCGCACGGCCGGCTCGGGCTCAACATTGTCGCCGGGTCCAACCCGGTCGACCACGGCCAGATGGGGATCTGGCGCAAGGACATCGACCACAACGAGCTGTACTCGGTGGCGACCGAATGGATCACCGTCATGAAGCGGCTCTGGACCGAGGAGCGGGTCGAGTTCAAGGGCAAGCACTACACGCTCACCGACTGCGAGTCGGACCCCAAGCCGGTGCAGAAGCCGCACCCGTCGCTCATCTGCGCCGCCGTGTCGGATACCGGCTACGAGTTCACGATGCGCCACGCCGACGCGTCGCTCGTGAACGGCACCGACATCGATGACCTCGTGCTGAACGGTACGCGAAACAAAGCCAAGGCCAAAGAGCTCGGCACGAACACCAAGACCGTCGGCCTCGTGATGATGGTGCCCGGCGAGACCGACGCCGCGGCGGAGGAGCGTGTGCGCGCGTACGACGCCGGCGCGGACGCGAAGGCGATCGCCACGCGCACGTGGCAGTACAGCCAGTCCGCCCGGGAGTGGTCGCACGACGAACAGGTCCGCATGCAGTACAAGGCGCACTTCCCCGATGGAAAGACCCCCCAGGCCGTCTCCCGCAGCCGGCTCGTCGGCTCGCCCGACACACTGGTGGAGAAGGTGGCCGACCTCATCGAGCGCGGGCAGTTCGACTGGCTGGTGTTCTATTTCCCCGACTACCTGAGGGACGTTGAAACGTTCGGCAAGGAGGTCCTTCCCAAGCTCGTGGCACGGGGCGTCGGCCGGATGAACACCCCGCACCCCACGCTCTCCGCCGCCGTTCCGGCGTGACCGCCGCGATGACCCCGCGCGAGCGGGTCGCGGCGGCGCTCGCCGGTGGCGAGGTGGACCGCGTGCCGCTCGCGCTCTGGCGCCACTTCTACGCCGAGGAGCGCGAGGCACGGACGCTCGCCGACGTCACCGTCGCCTTCACGAAGCGCCACGACATGGACCTGGTGAAGCTCAACTCGCGCGCCGACTACCAGGCCGAGCCGTGGGGCACCTCGTACACCTCCGTCGAGCCCAAGGTGTACGGGTACGCGGTGAAGGGCCCCGACGACTGGGCGCGCATCACGCCGCGCGGGCTGGGTGAGGCGTCGTTCCAGGACCTCCTCGAAGGCCTGCGCCTGGTTCGCGCCGCGCTCCCCGACCGGCCCCTGCTCGCGACGATCTTCACGCCCCTCGGCGTGCTCGGGCGGCTCGCGCCGGCGGTGCAGGTGCTCGAGGACATCCGGCTCCGCCCCGGCGCGGTCCTCGGTGCCCTGGACGCGGTGGCCGAGACGATGCGGGCGCTCGCGGCGGCCGCGTGCGAGATCGCCGACGGCATCTTCCTCGCCACGACCGCGGTCCCGTGGTGGCCGGACGGGTGGGGCGGTCCGCCGACGGCGGTCCCGCACCTCTCCGCCGCCGAGTACGCACGGTTCGGCACCCCCTTCGATCTCCGGGTGCTGGACGGGGCGAAGGGTGCGCGGGTCACAATGATGCATGTGTGCGGTGATCAGGCGCCGGTCCTGGCGCTCGGGGCGGCGTATCCCGTGAGCGCCGTGTCGTGGAACGTCGACGGCCGCGGGCATCCCGCGCTCGATGAGGCGAGGCGCGCGTTCGGCGGCAAGGCCGTCGTGGGCGGGCTGTCGAACCCCGCGATGCACTACGCGGAGCGGGCGCGCCGCGATGCCCGGGACGGCGTCGCCCGCACCGGCGGGCGCGGCTGGATCGCCTCCGGCGCGTGCACCATCCCGGTCACCTCATCGGGCGAAGCGATCGACGCGGCGCGTGACGTCCTGCGGAGCCCCGCGGTGGCGGCGCGATGACCGTGCGGGAGGCCGCGATCGAGACCCGCCCCGACCTCGTGGACGCCGGGATCGCCGTCCGCAGGCTCACGCGGCGCGATGTCCTGATCGGCCTGGTCAACCGCTTCTGGCCCGGGGTCTTCGGGTTCGCGGTGTTCTTCGGGGTGTGGGAGGGGGTCGTCCGCATCACGGACACACCCGCGTTCATCATCCCCACGCCGTCCTTCGTGCTCGCGGCATTCTTTCCCCGCCTGCCCGGCCTGCTGGCCGAGCTCGTCTACACGCTCGCCGCGGCGTCGATCGGGCTCGTGATCGGCCTCGCCATCGGCATCATCGGCGCGGTCCTGATGGTCCACTGGCGCATCCTCGAGCGCGGGCTCTTTCCGATCGCCGTGCTGATCAAGCTGGTGCCGTTCGTCGCACTGGCGCCGCTGCTCATCGTGTGGATCGGGTACGACCTGAAGCCCAAGATTTTCCTCGCCGCCCTGATCACGTACTTCCCGGTGCTTGTGAACATGATCACGGGGCTCCGCTCCGTCGACGAGCAGGCGCTCGAGTTCTTCCGCACCGTCGGGTCGAGCCGCTGGGAGATCCTCTGGCGGCTGCGCTGGCAGGCGTCGCTGCCGTACCTCATGGCGTGCCTCAAGGTGGTGGGGCACCTCGCGATCGTCGGCGCGACGGTGGGCGAGTACTTCGGCTCGAAGAACGGCATCGGCATGGTCATCGCGCGCACGAGCGAGATGCTCCAGATCCAGGGCCTGTTCTCGGCCGCCCTGCTCATGGCGCTCCTGGGCAGCGCGCTGGTGATCCTCACGAACACGTGGGAGCGGCGCGTCGTCTACTGGCACGAATCGGTGCGCACGTCGGGCGGGCGCGGATGAGGAGCCTGCAGCGCGTCTTCGTGAACGAGGCCTTGCCGCCCCTGATCGCGTTCATCGTGCTCATCCTGCTATGGGAAGGGGTCGTGCGCGGTCTCGGCATCCCGATCTATCTGCTGCCGGCGCCTTCCGCCTCGATCGAGACCCTGTTCCGCCTGCTTTCGGCGGGGTGGACCGAGCCGACGTACGTGGGCGGCCCCCCGACCGGGATCATGCGCGACGCGTACGTCACGCTCACCGAGGCGGTGGTCGGGCTCGTCGCCGGCAGCATCACCGGGCTCGCGCTCGGCACGCTGATGGCGCACTCGCGCTTCGCGGAGCAATCGATCTACCCGGTCGTCGCGGCGCTGCGCGCCACGCCCATCATCGCCATCGCCCCGATCTTCATCATCTGGTTCGGGGTGGGCGTCGCGCCCAAGGCGGTCGTCGCCGCGATCTCGACCTTCTTCCCGATGCTGGTGAACTCGGTCGTCGGCATGCGGTCGATCGATCCGCAGACGCTGGAGTTCTTCCAGAGCGTCCGCGCCTCGACCCGGGAGATCTTCTGGAATCTGCGCGTGCCCAACACGCTGCCGTACTTCTTCACGGGGCTTCGTCTGTGCGTGAGCCTCGCGCTCATCGGCGCGATGGTGGGCGAGCTCGTGGGCTCCCGCGAGGGGCTCGGGCACATGATGATCGCGACGGCCGTGCAGCTGCGGACCACGGAGACGTTCAGCGGGATCGTCGTGCTCTCGGCGATCGGCATCACCCTCACCGCCATCGTTCAGGTCGTCCAGGCCCGCGTGCTCTCCTGGCACGAATCCGAGCGCGTCAGCTGATCGTCGCGGCGTACCGCCCACCGGTGCGGGCCCAAGCCCGCTAGGCGGTCTCGGCCTGCGCGCCGGGGCGGAGCACCACCGCACTCCCCGGATTCATGCGCGGCTCCCCGTTCTCGAAGATCACCTCGCCGCGCCGCAGCGTGAGCACCGGCCAGCCCTTGAGCGGCATGCCCTCGAACACGCTCGTGTAACGGCTGCGCGTCCGGTCGGGTCCCACTTCCGCCTCGCGCTCGAGGTCGACCGCGACGAGGTCCGCGTCGGCGCCCACCGCGATCGCGCCCTTGCGCGGCGCGATGCCGAACGTGCGCGCGGGCCCGAGCGCGGTCACCTCCGCCAGCCGCTCGGCGGTGAGGCGGCCTCGGAGCAGCCCGGTGGTGATGAGCGAGGGGAGCATCGTGGCGAGACCGGCGAAGCCGGGCCGCTCGTCCCATACCGTCGCGCCCGACTTGAGGATCGGCACGTGGTCGGTGCCGACGGTCGTGACCGACCCCTCGGTGATGCCTTGCCAGAGGCGGTCCTGGTCCGCTCTGCTCCGGATCGGCGGGCTCACCTTCCCGAACGCCGGGCTGCGCTTGGTGAGCTGAGGGTCGTCCTCGGTCAGCGCGAGATAGTGCGGGCAGGTCTCGAGCACGACCTTCACGCCCTCGCGCATGGCGACGGCGGCGTGGTCGACGGCCTCGCCCACGGTGGTGTGCACCACGTAGAGCGGGCAGCCGGTCTCGCGCGAGAGTCGGATCGCGCGGTCCACGGCCTCAGCCTCGACGAACGGCGGACGGCCCGCCGCGTACGCGCCGAGGTCCTGGCGGCCGCTCTTGTGCGAACGATCGGTCAGCAGGTGGTAGAGGGGGTAGTTCTCGGCGTGCACCATGCAGTAGGCGTACGGCCCGAGCGCGCGGATCTTCTCCATCGCCGACCAGATCACGTCGTCGGTGACCGAGACGAGGCCGATCGGGTTCCCCGGGGCGTAGCCGCCCATGTACAGCTTGTACGAGCGCACGCCGAAGCGCTTCGCGCACTCCGGGATCTCCTCGACCTGCTCGAACGAGGAGACGATGAGGTGGAAGGCGGTGTCCTGGGTCATGTTCGCCTGGGCGGTGGCGATGTCGCCGGGGACGGTCTCGAGCAGCTTGGTCGGGCTGCGGCGGAACTGGAGCAGCGTCGTGACGCCGCCCGCCGCCGCGCTCTCGCACTCCGTGCGGCAGTTCTGCTCATACGGGAACGCACCGCCGAGGTGGACGTGCGGATCCACGAGCCCGGGCAGCACGAGCCGCCCCGCGCAGTCGATGCGGCGCTCGGCCGGTCCGAGGTCGCGCTCGTCGCCGATGGCCGCGATGCGGCCGTCCCGGACCGCGAGGGCGCCGTGGAGGACGCCCGACGGCGTGACGAGGCGCGCGTTCGTGACGAGGAGGTCGGCGCTCACTAGGCTGCATAGCATGCGCGCGAACGCCGCAGGACGCCAGTGAGCCTCCGCCTCCCGCCCGCCCCCCGGATCGTCGGTGTCGTCGGGAACCCCAAGGGCGGCTCCCGAACGCTGCGGGCCGCGCGGGCGCTGGCGGACGCCGTTGCCGCCCGAACCGCCGGGACGGTGGGGGAGATCGTCGACCTGGTCACGCTGGGCGGCGCACTCTTCACCTTCGGCTCGCCCGAGGTGAAGCGAGCGCTCGACACGGTGCTGGCGGCGGACGCGATCGTTGTCGCGACCCCGGTGTACAAGGCGTCCTATACCGGCGTCCTCAAGTCGTTTTTCGACCACGTCAGCCAGGGCCAGCTCGCGCCGCGCGTTGCGTTCCCGCTCATGGTAGGCGGCGCCCCGATCCACGCCCTGGCGGTGGAGGTGCACCTCAGGCCGCTCCTGGTCGAGGTGGGGGCCACCTGCGTGACGCCCGGGCTGTACGTCCTCGAGGCCGAGATCGAGCAGGTCGAGCGCACCGCCGCGGACTACGCCGGAAGGTTGCCGCTCGGCTGACGGCGTCACCCGGCGGCCATTGACAGTCAGCGCTGGGGGCGCGACTGTCTTTCCTGAGGGGATGATGTCTCGCAGTGCGAGACGGCATGTGCGGATCGTCCGGGAGGCATCCTTGGACACTCGGATCTCGCGTCGTACAGCACTCACCGGCGCGGCGGCCACGGCGGTGGCGATCGTCATGGGCGCGTGTGCGCAGCAGACGCCCTCGGCTTCCT
>VGPA01000005.1 GCA_016875665.1 Chloroflexota bacterium
GGCCGATCCACCGGCCGCGGCCGCGCCGCGCCGGGCCGCCGCGCAGCGCCACAGCTGGAGCTCGCTGGTCGAGCGTATGAGCGCCGAGATCGAGAACGCGATCGCGGGGCGGCCTCCGCTCAGCTGACGCGCCTCAGCGGCGCGCGCTCCACGCCGCCTCATCGAGGGCGGCGGCATGCTGCTTCTTCTTGGGCAGCCACCACGATCGGTTGTCCGCATACCACCGCACCGCTTGCCTTAACCCTTCGGTGAAGTCGATCTGTGGTCGCCACCCGAGCTCGCGCTCGATCTTGCCGTGATCGAGCAGGTAGCGGCGGTCGTGGCCGGGCCGGTCGTCGACGTACGTCTTGAGCGACACCGAGACCCCCGTTGCAGCGAGGACGGCATCCGCGATCTCCTCGACGCTCTTCTCGACGCCGCTGCCCACGTTGTACGTCTCCCCGATCCGCCCGTGGGCGAGGATCAGATCGATCGCGCGGCAGTGATCGTCGACATGCAGCCACTCGCGCCGATTCGCGCTCTGCCGATAGAGCGTCAGGGGCTCGCCATCGAGCGCGCTCGTCGTGAACAGGGGAATGGCCTTTTCTGGGTGCTGGTAGGGGCCGTAGTTGTTCGCGCAGTTCGAAATGGTCACGGCCATGCCGAAGGTCTCGTGGTACGCGCGCACGATGAGGTCGGCCGCGGCTTTCGAGGCGTTGTACGGGGTCCGGGGCCGATACGGTGACGTCTCGCTGAACGAGTCCGAGCTGTCGAGCGGAAGGTCTCCATAGACCTCGCAGGTCGAAATGTGGTGGAAGCGCGCGGTTCCCGCGCGCCGCGCCGCCTCGAGCAGCACCTGTGTTCCCAGCGCATTCGTCCTCATGAACGCCGTGGGATCGAGAACTGCCCGGCTGTTATGCGACTCCGCGGCGAAGTTGACGATCGTCTCCGGTCGGTGCTCACGCAGGAGCCTTTCGGTCGCGTTCGGATCTCCGATGTCGCCCCGCACGAACGTGTATCGATCGGCGGACGAGCGTTCGACGTCGGCGAGGGACTGACGATCTCCCGCATATGTCAGGAGGTCGAAGTTCACGATCGCGTCGTCTGGATGGGTGCCGAGCCAATAGCGGATGAAGTTGGACCCGATGAATCCGGCACCGCCGGTGACGAGGAGCTTCACGCGTCGATTCTCGCAGGTCTTGCCGGACCTAGAGGTCGCTGCGCCGCTCCAGCAGGAAGAGCCAGCCCCGAGCGATGTGCCGGTCGTACTGCGCTCGCAATCCGTGAAAGGCGCGCGGGAGCTTTCGTGCGCGAAGCCACCGGGCCAGCTCACGTTTGCGCGGACTGATGATCGCCTCCGGATCGCTGATCTTGTCCGCGATCCCGACGAGCGTCGGGACGAGTCCAGCGTGCTGGAAAACGCGGTGCATGTCGGCCCACGAGGGGAAGACGGGGAATCCCCCGGCCATGTCCAGCACGTGTCCGCGTGCCAGGCGCACGAGCCAGCGCCCCAGCGCCGGTGGAGCGATGGCGACGAACGGCAAATGCCAGTGCGGATCGTCCAGAACCGTTATCGGGGACCGAGTGTTCGCGGCCGTGATCACCACCGACCCGCCGGGACGGACCACGCGCGCCGCCTCTCGCAGGGCTTGTGGCCACGCATCCACGTGCTCGAGCACGTCGTACAGAACCGCCGCATCGAAGGAGCCGCTCACGAAGGGGAGTCGGGTCGCATCGCCCGCGACGAATCGGATCCTGGTCGCCCGGTCGCCGGCTGCCGTCGCCCGCTCGAGGAGTCTCAGGTGAGGCTCGCATCCTGCGACGAAGCCCGATGTCGCGAGCCCCTCGGCGACTCCACCCTCGCCGCAGCCGATGTCCACGATCCGCGCCGCGCTGCGACCGTGGCGGTCCAGGAGGCGCCGCAGCGCGCGGCCGCGCCGGATCGCATCCTCATCGCCGCTGCTCCAACGGGTCCAGCGAGGCCCTTCGCTCATGCGGGATCAGCTCTCTTCCTCAGCGGGCGGATCAGTCCGGCGAGGACTCGGCGATCAGGGTCGTGGAGAAGGAACCGCGCGCCCAGAACGAGAGCGAGCAACCCCACCGCCACGCCGCGGACGGGCCACCACATCGTCGTCGTCCCGACGATCCACGCCACGGTCCAAAGCGGGGCGCACACGCCGGCGATCACGGCCGTCGTCCAGGGCGAGACCGCACGCCCGCCGATGCGAAGGGCGAGGACCACCGCGACGGACCAGATGACGAGCTGGGCGAGCGCGGTGCCGGCGATGGAGAAGGCGAGCGTCAGTGACGTCCCGAGAATGACCTGAAGCACGAAGACCCAGGCCCATGTCGACGTGCGCCGAGTGCGTTCGGTGCCTGTCCCTTCGGCGACCAGGGCGAGTGCGATACCGATCGGAACCATCGCCATTGCGAGGAGACGCAGGGTCGTGCCGGCGATTCTGAAGCCGGGTCCGAAGATCGCGGTCAGGATGTCGGCTCCGGCGCTGATGAAGACCGTCCCGACGACGAGGAAAAACACGGCGAGAAGCCGAACGTGGCTGTCGAGAACTCGGCGCGTCCCGACTTCGTCCCCCGCGAGCCGGGCGTAGGCTGGAACGGCGAACGTGCTGAGATTCCGCGGAGCGCGGAGCGCCGCCTCGACCAGCATGCTCGCGGCGACGAACGCACCGAGCGCGGAGCTCCCCACGACGAGCAAGATGATTGCACGGTCGACCCAGCCGGACAGCGACGTCGAGTACAGGACCGCGGTCGCGGGCAGGGCCTCGCGCAGTAGCCCGGCACCGTCCCTGATGGAACGAGTCGGCATGACACGCAACGCCCCGGCGACGAAGACCGCCGCCAGACCCGAGGCCGCGAAGCCCGCCACGGCCAACGCCGAGGGACCGATCTCGAGGCCGAGCTGCCCCAACGCCAGGCCCCCGATCACCGCGAACGGCTGAATGACGACCAATGCGGTCACCCACGTCATCGCCAGCTTGCCCAGGAGAATCGCGGACAGGCACGTGAGGAGGACACAACCGCCGGCCGCCACCGCGGTCGCGAACGCGGGAGCCGGTGCGGCGAACGCCGCGACCTGCGTGAAGGGACCCCAGAGGAGGAGCGAAATCAGGAAGGCCGCGGCGGCTCCGACGACGGCGACGCTAAGGGCGGTGGCCACCTGCTGCCTCTGCTCCGTCTCGCTCCCGTGCGCCGCGGAGACGGCGCGTGCGATCGCGGTGGGCATGCCGATCATCAGAAGTGTCGTGACCAGCGTCACGAAGAGTGCCGTCGCGCTGTATGACCCGAAGCCGGCCGGGCCGTACCGCCGAGCAAGAGCCACCTGGGCGATGAACGACACGAGCATGGCGCTCGCGGTCATGAACAGCGTCCCTCGCCCGGCGCGGAAGAGAAGGCCGACCACCGAACGTTCCGTCTCGGTCACCGGCCCATTGTGAGAGTTCGCGCGGCTGTCGCGGGTCACGGCTACGGTGCCGATGGCGCTGGTCTACTCTTGCACCATCGAGCGTCGCTGGGTGGTATGGATCCTGATCCTGTTCGTGGGCGCAGGCGTCGTTTTGGGGGGCCTGCGGCGGGTCCTCCCGCCGCCTGTTTCCGCCGCGGACCTCGTGGTGTCGGTCGTCCCGGAGCCCGGTCCGTCCGACCCGAAGCTCGTCGGGCTGCGCGACTCGCTCATCAGCCATCTGGTTGCGAATCTGCCCGCGGCGTGGAGCAAGGCGACGCGCGGTCTGGGCGCTCTTCGCATCGACCAGGACAATCCCGCGGTGGTCATCCGCGTCGCCGCGGCGGTCGGAACGCCGAGCTTCACGAGCGCGAGGTTCCAGCGCGACGAGGTGCTGATCTTCGCCGCGGACGGGGTCGGGGCGCTCACGCCGCGCGACACGATCTCGATCACGCTGCAGCAGCTGGGCTATCACTGGTGCTGCACCGGTGAGGGCACGCTGAACGGCCGCTGGGCCACGCCAATCTCCGAGGGCGCCCTCGTCGGGTTGAACGAGTTCGGCCTGATGAGCGGCCCGCTGAAGTGCGTCGCCCCACGGGGCGGCGGAGAGCCGCTCTGCCCGAATGTCTTCAGCGAGCGCGAGCTTGCGACCATGGGCTTCACCGGTATTCCCAAGGCGACACCGAATCCGTGCGCCGTCCAGACCACGGAGCTCGAGGCCCAGGTCGCCTCCACCAAGGAGTCGCTGTCGGCCATCGAGCAGCGGGTCAAATCGATGGCCGACCGGGTGATCGAAGCGGAGCGCGTGATCAGGTCGATCACGCTTGTGGGACTTCCCGAGGAGGAGTACCAGCGGTACCTGCGGCTGGTCGATGGCTACAACGACCTGGTGCGCGAGCAGAACGCCCTGATCTCCGCGCAAGTCGCACAGGCAACGGCCCACAAGGCGCTCGTCGTTCGCCTTGCCGCGACGCAGCCCTGCCCGTAAGGCGGGGCGACCTCAGTATCGGCGCAGATGGTCCGACGTGGCGGTCAGCGTTTCGATAGGCTGAAAGGCGTGCTCCGCACATTTCTCCGCACGCCGTGGTGGCCCATCGTGCTCGTCGCGTTCGTTCTGATCGCCGGGGGTCCGCTCAACTCCGTCGACGCCCGGGGTGTCATCGTGGCGGATGCGAACGGCCTGCCGCTCGCGCCGCGCGACGTGTTCTTCGGCGCCCGCCACTACAAGGTCGGCGAGGACGGCGTGTACTTCATCCCGAACCTGCCGCGCGGCGCGAAGTTCAGCGTCATCGCGCAGGGGTACAACCGGGCGGACGTGCCGGCCGGCACCACCGAGGTGCGGCTGGTCACCGCGATCATCACGCTCAACGTCGCCGACTCGGCCACCGGCCAGCCGGTCAAGAACCCGGAGGCGCGGGTCGGCTCGCGGGTCGTCGGCCGAGGGACCGACTCCGGCATCATGGTCATCGCGCCCGCCCCCCCGAAGACCGAGACCATCCTGGTGTGCGCGTCCGGCTATGCGAGCGGCACGATGCAGACCGGGCTACCGACCGCCGGCATCCGGCTCGCCGCGAGCACCGACGAAGACAGCGGGTGCCCGGAGCTGCCGGGCGCGTCCCCGAGGCCGTCGGCGCCGGTCATCACGCCGAATCCCGCGCCCGCGTCCCCGGCCGCGACGCCGACATCCAGCCCCCGCTAAGTCCTTCCGCGGGCATACTCCACGCGATGCTGAGCGGGCTGGGCGTGCTCGTGGCGCGGCGGGAGCTGCTGCGCGACTTCGCCTGGCGCGAGCTGCGCGCGCGTTACAAGGGCTCCGCACTGGGCTTCGGGTGGAACTTCCTGATTCCGCTGCTCCAGCTTGCGGTGTTCTGGCTCCTGTTCGGCGTGCTGTTCGGCGTGCGGCCGCGCACCGAGACCGGTGAGCAGCCGTACGCGGTGTTCCTCTTCGTCGGCCTCCTGCCGTGGACGCTCTTCGCGAACGCGCTGCAAGCGGGATCCGCGTCGATCGTCGCGAACGGGGCGATCGTGAAGAAGGTCTGCCTGCCCACCGAGCTCCTGCCCGCGGCGGCCGTGCTGGCGAGCCTCGCCAACTTCGGACTTTCGTTCGTCGTGCTGCTCGCGGTCCTCCTGATCGCCGGTCCCCGGCACCCCGAGGGCCTGCTCGCCGTGCCGCTGCTCCTCGCCGTCGAAACGGTTCTCGCGCTCGGCCTCGCCTACCTGCTCGCGGCGGGGGCGGTCTACTTCCGCGACGTCGAGCACATCCTCGGCGTCCTGCTCATGGCCTGGTACTTCCTGACCCCCGTGCTCTTCCCGGTCGCGATCGTCGCCGACCGGCCGACCGAGGCGTTCCTGCTGCACCTGAACCCGATGACGGCGATCGTGGTCGGGTTCCAGCGCGCCCTCCTCGACGGTGCCGGACCGGAGTGGGGGTGGCTCGCCTACAGCGCGGCGGTCTCGATCGTGGTGTTCGTCATCGGCTTTGCGGTCTTCCGGCGGGTCAAGGACTCCTTCGAAGAGGCGCTGTGACCGAGCCCGACCACGGCGACCACGCGCACGAGGAGCACGAGGCGCGCTACGCGGAGGGGGACGCGGCCGCGTGGGAGCGGCCGCTGCGCTCGAGCGAGCTCTACGAACCCTCGCGGCGCGACATCTTCAACTTCATCGACGAGACCAAGGTCGACTACCTGCGCCCGCTGCTGCCGCCTGACGGGCGGGCGCTCGAGGTCGGCGCGGGCTCGGGGCGCCTGCTCATCCGCCTCGGTGCCGAGCGGCCGTACCGGCTCGTCGCGGTCGACTACGCCCCCTACGCCGCCCGCGCGGTCCGCGAGAACCTGCGCCGGGCCGGCCGCGAGGGGGCCGTGGTGTTCGGCGACGCGCGCGCGCTGCCGTTCCCGGACGCCTCGTTCGATGTGGTGCTGTCGGGCGGGCTGCTCGAGCACTTCCGCGACCCGCTGCCGGTGATGCGCGAGATGGCGCGCCTCCTGCGGCCGGGCGGCCTCTTCTACGCGGACATCGTCCCGCGCAAGGTGTCGCTGTACCGCTGGGCCGAGCGGGAGCGCATGGCTCGCTCGGAGCAGCTTCAGGAGGGGATCTACGAGAGCGACCTCCCGCGCTCGCGGTGGGCGGCGCTCGCGCGCGAAGCCGGGCTGCACGACGTGCGGATCGTCTCGGCCGGCGTGTACCCGCCGTTCACGATGCCCGACCACGAGCGCCTGGTGTGGAAGTACCGTTCGCTCGTGCGTGCGCTCGACGCGACGATCGTCGCGGACATCCTCGGGTTCTTCTACATGGTGACCGGGAATCGCGAGGCCGGGTCGGCACCCGCGGAGCGCACGGGGCTCCCGAGCCGCAGGTGACCGCCATCCGCGCGGCCGACGTCTCCAAGTCCTATCGCGTGCGCACGGGCCGCCGCCGCACGCTCAAGGAGCTCGTGCTCCGCCAGCACACGGAGCCGGTCGTGGTCGAAGCGCTGCGCGGAGTGTCATTCGAAGTGGAAGCGGGGGAGAGCTACGCGATCGTGGGGGCCAACGGCTCCGGCAAGTCGACGCTGCTCAAGCTCATCGCGGGGACCGCCAAGCCGTCCAGGGGCACGCTCGAGGTGAACGGCCGCGTCTCCGCGCTCCTGGAGCTCGGGGCAGGCTTCCACCCGGACTTCACGGGCCGCGAGAACGTGTTCCTCAACGCCGCCCTGCTCGGGCTCACGCGCAAGCAGACGGAGCGCGCGCTGCCCGAGATCGAGGCCTTCGCGGAGCTCGGCGGCTTCTTCGATGCCGCGGTGAAGACGTACTCCTCCGGCATGTACATGCGGCTCGCCTTCGCGGTGGCGGCGCACGTCGACCCCGACGTGCTGCTCATCGACGAGATCCTCGCGGTGGGCGACGAGTACTTCCAGCGCAAGTGTTTCGCCAAGCTCAACGAGTTCCGCTCGCGCGCGAAGACGATCTGCTTCGTGTCGCACGACCTCGCCGCGGTCTCGCGCCTGTGCCGGCGCGGCCTCCTGCTCGACCGCGGCGCGGTCCGGGCGGAGGGTGAGATCACGCGCGTGCTCGAGGCGTACGCCGAGCTCGTGGAAGCCCAGGAGCGGCACGCGCTCGCGGGCGCCGCCCCGCAGGGCGACCGCTGGGGCTCGGGGGAGGTGCGCATCGAGTCGGTCACGCTCCGGTCCGGCGACCGCGACGCGCTCGTCGTCGCGACCGGCGCGCCGTTTGCGATCCGCCTCGGCTACGAGGTGACCGCCGACCTGGATGAGGTGGTGTTCGGGATCACGATCTACCGCGACGACGGGGTGTCGGTGTACGGCACGAACACCCAGGTCGATGGGGTGCGCGTGCCGGTGCGCCCGGGGCGGGGGGAGATCACCTTTGCCGTGCCGCGGCTGCCGCTCCTGCCGGGCCGCTACGAGCTCGACGTCGCGGCGATCTCGCCCGCGCTGCATACGTACGATTACCACTCGAAGCGGCATGCCTTCCGGGTGGGCGGGCCGGCCGGCGAGATGGGCACGACCCGGCTCGATCACGAGTGGCGTACCGATTCGGGAGGGGCGCTTTGAGCGAGATCGCGGGCGTGGTGGCCAAGCCGCTCGTGCGCCGCGACGACGGCCGCGGCTACTTCGAGGAGCTGGTCCGCGCCAGCGAGCCCGTGGCCGCACCGGGCATCCGCCAGATCTCGTTCGCGACGCGCGCCGCCGGCGTGGTGACCGCCTGGCACATCCACCCGACCCAGTGGGACTGGTGGTTCGTGCCGCGCGGGTCGCTCCGGGTGGCGCTGCACGACCTCCGCGCGGGGTCGGCGACGTTCCGCGTGACGCAGGAGCTCGCGCTCGGCGAGGGCGCCCCGGACGCGCTCCTCGCCATCCCGCCGGGCGTCGCCCACGGCTACAAGGTGCTCAACGGGCCGGCCGAGATCCTGTACCTGGTGAGCACCGAGTACAACGACGCGCACCCCGCCCCGCCGCAGGGCGAGGAGGGCCGCATCCCGGCCGACGACCCGGACATCGGCTACGACTGGAACCGTCCATGACGCATGCGCATCCGGTCTCGAACACCGAGGAGCTGCGCGCCTCGTACGAGCGCATCTGGTCCACGACGGACATGTACGAGACGCGCGACTACTACGTGAAGTGCCTCGACCTCGCCTCGCCCGAGCCCGGCGAGCGCATCCTCGACGTCGCGTGCGGCAGCGGCAGGCTGCTTCTGGAAGCGGAGCGGTTCGGCCTCGTGCTAAGCGGCGTCGACATCGCCGACGCGGCAGTCGCGCGCACGCGCTCGGTCGTGCCGAAGGCGGAGGTCCAGCGCGCCGAGGCGGAGCACCTGCCGCACGCCGACGAGACGTTCGACATCGTCACCTGCCTCGGCTCGCTCGAGCACTTCCTCACCCCGGACAGGGCGCTCGAGGAGATGCGCCGCGTGCTCAAGCCGGGCGGCCGGGCCGTGCTCGCGATTCCGAACCAGTTCTGGGCGTACGACGTCGCCCGCGGCTGGCTCGAGGGCGCGGGGCTGCGCCACGGGCAGGAGTCGGAGAACTTCTTCTCGCTCGCCGAGGCACGCGACCTGATGGAGGGCTCGTTCCACATCGCGCGCGAGTGGCCGTGGAACCCGGGAGTCGCGCACATGCGCGAGACGCGTCCGTTCACCGGGCGATGGGCGAGTGCTGCGTTCCGCGCGTACGGCTGGCTCCGTCCGCGGCTGCCGTTCGTCGCGTCGTACCTCTTCGTGTTCCTCTGCGTGAAGGCGCCCGGCGACGCGCCGCGCGAGGTCGCGACGGCCCAGGGCCCGGTGATCCCGGGCGGCTGGCACGCGGCCGAATCAGGGTCGCGCTGGACGAGCGGCCGCGCCGGCGTCTGGCTGCGCCTCGGCTCGCGCCTGAGCGCCGACGTGCTGCACGACGAGCCGGGCCAGGCGTCGGTCGCGATCGGCTTGGACGCGGAGCGGCGCCGCCTCGCGACCGCGACGGTCACCCCGCACGCGTGGACGACGGTCAGCGCCGAGGTGCCCGAGAGCCTGCGCGGCACCGTGCAGCGGGTGTTCCTCGACCCGGCCCGCACCTGGTCCCCGGCGGAGCACGGCGTGCGCGACGACCAGCGCCGCCTCGGCGTCTCCGTGCGCCGGTTCTGGTCCGACCAGGAGTGAACAAATGGGCCTGAGTGAGGAGCGGCTTCGCCGCGACGAACGAAGTCGAGCCGGAGGCGGCTCCCGCGAAGCGGAGCAAGGAGTGGATCTGGACGCGCTGACGGCTGAGCTGCGCGAGCGCGTGAAGCGCAAGCGCGAGGCGGGGGTGTACGGGCCCGAGGTGGCGAAGGCGCTCGAGGCGCCGCTGCCAGGGGGCGCGCCGCTCCCGACCGACGACGGGGGCGATCCGCTCGTCGCGCTCGCCGCCGCGGTCGAATCCGAGGTCGCGTACGACCCGCGCAGCCGCAAGCCCTTCATCGGCCCCGCGCTCACCTTCGCGCGGCGCGCGCTGATCGGGATCCTGCGCTGGTACCTGCACGAGATCGTGCACCGCCAAGACCGCATCAACGAAGCCGCGCTCCGCGCTTTGCGTGTGCTCTCGGAGCGCGAGTCCGCCGACATCGTGGGCCGTGTCGAGGCGCTCGAGGAGGCGAAGCGGCGCGAGGCGATCCACCAGGGCGCCGTCCACATGGACTACGAGCTGTTCGCGGAGCGCTTCGGCGGACTCGAGTCGCAGGTGCGCGAGCAGGCCGAGCGGTTCGTCCGGCGCTTCGCCGGCTGCAAGCGGGTGCTCGACATCGGGTCGGGCCGCGGGACGTTCCTCACGCTGTGCAAGGAGCGGGGGATCGGGGCGTACGGCGTGGACCTGGAGGAGCGCCTCGTGCGCCGGGCGAGCGATGCCGGCCTCGAGGCGTACCGCCTCGACGCGGAGGAGCACCTGCGCAGCCTGCCCGACGGCGCGCTCGACGGCATCTTCGCGGTCCACTTCGCGGAGCACGTCCTGCCCGGCCACCTGTTCGAGATCCTGCGCGAGTGCAAGCGCACGCTCCGCTCGGGGGCGTACTGCATCATGGCGACGCCGAACCCGAGCACGCTGACCGTCGGCGCCGACTCGTTCTGGCTCGACCCCACGCACCGCAAGCCGCTCCCGCCCGAGGCGCTGCGCTTCTACCTCCAGATCAGCGGCTTCGAGCCGGTGGAGATCGAGACGTACAACCCGAGCGAGACGCGACTCTCGGAGGACGGGCTCTCAGGCGCCGCGCTGGCGAACGTGCGGCTGCTCAACCAGACGCTCTTCGGCGACCGCGACTACGCGGTGATCGGACGGAAGCCCTGACCGCGATCCACCAGTTCCACCCGACGCTGGCCCAGCACGACGCGACGAGCGACCACCTCTTCGCCATCCGCGCGCTCGTGCGCTCGTGGGGCTACGAGTCGGAGGCGTTCGCGGTCGAAGCCAAGCGCGAGGTCGCCGACCAGGTGCTGCCGTACCGGCGCCTGTTCCGCACCGTGACGCCCGACGACCACCTGCTCATGCACTTCGGCCTCGGCGACGAGACCTACGACCGGCTCGCGGCGCTGCCGTCCCGGCAGGCGCTCGTCTACCACAACATCACGCCCCCGGAGTTCTTCGACGGGCTCAACCCGCACGCGGCGCACCACGCCCGCAAGGGGCGCGCGCAGCTGCGCGCGCTCGCCACGCGCGTGCCGCTCGGCATCGGCGTCTCCGAGTTCAACCGGCGCGCGCTCGAGGCCGCGGGCTTCGCGCGCACGGCGGTGGTGCCGATCCTGGTCGACTGGAAGCGGTACGACGTCGCGCCTGACCCGGAGGTGCTCGCGCGCTGGCGCGGGCCGCAGACCAACCTGCTCTTCGTCGGGCGCATCGCCCCGAACAAGCGCCAGGACCAGCTCGTTCGTCTGCTCGCGTACTACCGCCGCTGCATCGACCCGGCGGCGCGCCTGCATCTGGTCGGCTCCTACCGCGACCAGCCGCAGTACCACGCGCGCCTTCACGCGCTCGCGCGCGAGCTCGGGCTCGGCGACGCGGTGCACTTCGCGGGCGGCGTGAGCGCGAGCGCGCTCGCTGCGTACTACGCCACGGCGTCGGTGTTCGTCTCGCTCTCGGAGCACGAAGGCTTCGCGATGCCGCTGCTCGAGGCGTTCCGCTACCGCGTGCCGGTGGTGGCCCGCGACGCCGGCGCCGTCGCGGAAACTGCGGGCGGCGCGGCGATCGTGCTGCGCGAGGGCGACCTGGCGGTCTACGCCGAGGCGGCCGGCGTGATCGTCGAGCGCGCGTCGCTCCGCGAGCGGCTGATCGGCCTTGGGGAGCGCCGCCTGCAGGCCTTTTCGCACGAGGCGGTCGCGGCCGGTCTGCGCTCCGCTCTGGGGATCTAGCCCGCTCCTTGCCGCGCGCCTCGCGCACGTCCCCCCGGCCGGTGCCGATCGGTCCCCCTCGCTGAGCGCTGAGTCCCGTACGACGGTGCGAGAATCGCCCCACACGTGAGGGTCAAGCGCGTCTTCCAATTCCACCCGTCGCTCGCGTACGGCGACGCGATCTCCAACGACACCTTCGCCATGGAGCACCTGCTCTGGCGGCACGGCGTGCGCACACGGATGTACGCGGCGAACGCGCAGGACGAGGTCGCGCCGTTCGTGCGCTCGTGGCGCGACATGGCGAAGGAGCGCTCCGACGGCGCGATCATGCTGCTCCGCCACTCGATGGGGAACGACGTCGTGGACGACGTCGCCGCGATGACGCTGCCGAAGGTGCTGCGGTACCACAACATCACGCCGGCCAAGTACTTCGTGGGTCTCAACGAGGAGCTGCGCCGCTACAGCGAGATGGGGCGCGAGCAGCTTAAGCGCATGGCCACCCAGGTCGCCGTCGCCGTCGCCGACAGCGAGTACTCGCGTCGCGAGCTGGAAGCCTGCGGGTATTCGTCGACCGCGGTGGTGCCGATCATCCACGACCGCCTGCTGGAGCGGCTCACGCCCGACCCCGCGGTGGGCGCGCGCCTGGCCGACGGGCGCACGCATCTGCTCGTGGTGGGGCAGATCGTCCCGCAGAAGGCGCCGCACGCGGTGGTCACCGCGTTCGCGCGCTACCGGCAGAGCGACCCCACCGCGCACCTGTGGATCGTCGGGCGCGCGGACCTCTCCGGCTTCTACCTCGGCACGGTGCAGGCGGAGATCGACCATTACGGCCTGCGCGACGCGGTCACGATCACCGGGCTGGTCTCCGATGAGGAGCTCGCGGCGTACTACCGCGGCGCCACGGCGCTGGTGACGCTGTCGGAGCACGAGGGCTTCTTCAACCCGGGCGTGGAGGCGATGGCCGCGCGCCTGCCCGTGCTCGCGCGCGATGCGGGCGCGATCCCCGACACGCTCGGCGGCGCCGGGCTGCTCGTGAGCGACGCGCGTCCCGATTCCGTCGCCGCGTCGATGGAGCGGATCGTCCGCGACCACGAGCTGCGGCAGGAGCTCGCCGACAACGGCCAGAAGCGCCTCGCCGCCTTCTCGCCGGAGAGCGTGGGGCGCGCGCTGCAGGGGGCGCTGGCGCTCGCGGACATCGAGCTGCCCGATGCGAAGCGCAGGCGCATCGTCGTCCTCTCCAGCGACCAGCGTTGCGGCATCCATGACTACAGCCAGGCGATGGTCGAGGGCTTCAGCGCGAACGGACACAAGGCGTCGTTCGTGGGGGTGCGGCACGTCGACAGCGCGGATCTCGCGCGCAAGGTGTCGGACATCGCGGACGACACCGACCTCGTCGTCGTGGAGCACGAGAACGGGCTGTTCCGCGACGTCTCGTTCGTGCGCGCGCTCCTGTCGCTCTGGTCGCGCCGCATCTCGGTGGTGCTGTCGATGCACGAGATCGAGCCCGAGAAGTTCCACCACTACCGCCGCCTCTCGGCCGCGCTCCACTACCGGCCCACGCGGATGTGGCTCCTCGAGCTCCTGCGGATCTTCTGGGTCGCCTTCCTGATCGCGTGGGCGTTCTTCCGCTATCGCTTCGTCCTGTTCACCATGGGCTGGGTCCCGAAGAAGCTCGTCGTCCACTCCGACCGCACCGAGTACTGGACGGACCTGCTCACGTCGAACCGCGACAAGATCGAGCAGCAGCCGCTGGTGGTGATGCCGATCGAGGGCTGGCCCTTTGGAGCGCGAGCGAGGAGCGGTTCATCCGCGACGAGCGAGGAGAAGCGGATGCTGCGCCGCTCGCTCGGGCTTCCGGAGGACCGCTTCACGTTCATCTCGCCGGGGTTCTTTTTCAGGCGCAAGCGGTTCATCGAGGTCGCGCGCAGCGCACCGTCCGATACGACGGTGCTGTTCAGCGGCACCGAGTCGCAGTGGGACGCCGGCTACCTCGACGACGTCAAGACGTACGCCCGGGAGCACGGCCTCAGCAACGTAGGGATCAACGAGGAGTTTGCCCTCCTCGGCAAGTACGTCGCGGCCGCGGACGCGATGGTGCTCTTCTACCGCGAGCAGTTCCAGAGCGCGATCGCGACCCAGGCGCTCTGGGCCGGGTTGCCCTGCGTCTACTCCGACGATCCGGGCTTCCGCCTCTACCGCGGCGCGGGCCTCGTCGCCAGCGACGAGGACGAGCTGCGCCGCCGCATGGACGAGATCCGGCGGCCCGAGACGTACGCGCGCCTGAAGCGGCGCGTCGCGCTGCTCCGGCGCCTGCTCTCCCCCGAGCGCAACGCGCAGCGCTACCTCACGGGGCTCGACTAAGCGGTGGCTGCCCGCGAGTCGCTGCTCGTCGTCGTCCAGCGGTACGGCGAGGAGATCGTGGGCGGCGCGGAGACGCTCGCCCGCGCCGTGACGGAGCGCCTCGCGGAGCGCATGGACGTCGAGGTCGCCACGACGACGGCGCTCGACTACTGGACCTGGGCCAACCACTATCCGCCCGGCGACGCACTCGTGCGCGGCGTGCCGGTGCACCGCTTCCCGACCGTGCGCGAGCGGTCGCGCGACTTCCAGGCGTTTTCGCGGCGCGTCCTGCTCGAATCCCACGCCCTCGCCGCAGAGCGGAAGTGGATCGGCGACCAGGGTCCGGACGCGCCCGGCCTGCACGAGTGGCTGCTCCGCGAGGGCACGCGCTTCGACGTCGCGCTGTTCTTCGGCTACCTCTACGCGCCCACCGCGCTCGGGCTGCCCCTCCTTCCGGACCGCGCGGTGCTCATGCCGGCCGCGCACGACGAGCCGGCGATCCGCCTGGCCTCGTACCGCGCGCTGTTCCATCTCCCGCGCGCGTTCTCGTTCTCCACCGAGGAGGAGCGCGACTTGGTCCACCGCCTCTTCCCCCTGACGGCGCGCGTCCCCCACGACGTGATCGGCGTGGGGATCGACGGCCCGCCCGCGCCCACGGACCCCGCGCGCTTCCGGTCCCGCTTCGGCGCGAGCAAGCCGTTCGTCCTGTACTTCGGCCGCCTGTCGACCGCCAAGGGCACCGACGAGCTCGTCGCGCACTGGCAGTCGCTCAAAGCGCGCGGCGCCGTCGGCGACTGGGAGCTCGTGCTTGCCGGGAAGGCCGAGGTGGACATCCCGAAGGGCGCGGACATCCGCTACGTCGGCTACGTGGACGACCAGACGAAGTGGGACATGCTCGCCGCATGCGAGGCGCTGGTCATGCCCAGCCGGCTCGAGAGCCTCTCGATCGTCGTGCTCGAAGCGTGGCTCTGCGGCAAGCCCGTGATCGTCCACGCCGCGTGCGCGCCGGTGGTCGGCCAACTTCGCCGCGCGTCCGGGGGCCTCGCGTACGACGGCGAGGCAGAGCTCGGCGAGGCGCTCGCGATGCTCGCCGCGGATGCCGGTCTGCGCGAGCGGCTGGGCGCGAGCGGGAAGGGCTACGTCGAGTCGCGCTACCGCTGGCCGGTGATCGTCGACAAGTACCTCGACCTCTTCGCCGAGATCCGCTTCGCGCGCGGCGGGCGATGAGCCTCACCGTCGACGCGCTCCTGCGGTTCCTCGCCGCGAACGGGCTCGACGGCACGCTGACGGTGAACGGCCGAGCGGTCCCGCTGGACGGCGCGGGGTGAATCCCGCGATGGTGGTCGAGTCGTTCGCGTTCGTGGTCACGGCGCCGGCCCGCCCCGCGCCTCCTGCGGAGGCGCTCGCGGACCTCGCCGCGCGCACCATGCCGCGCTTGGACGTGGTGTCGCGCGAGGACGTGATCCGGCAGCAGCGCTTCGCGAAAGCGCCGTCGGTGCTCGACTCGCCCGCCGCGGCGGAAAACGTGTGGAAGCCGCGGGCGCTCGCGAACCTGGCCAACGCGCTGGTGGTCGAGTTCTCCGGGCAGAACTACGACGGCCGGACGTGGTCCCGCGACGTCTCCTCGCGCTTCGCCGCCGTCGAGTGCGCGGGCTACGTGCGGCCGGCCGCGATGGCCGTGTCGGACGGCGGCATCGAGCCGCTGTCGCTCGACGCCGCGCCGCTCGATCACGCCGTGCCGTTCCTGCGCGAGATGCTGCGCGCGATCGTGCGCGAGGCGCGCGCCGGTGCGGGAGAGGGCGCCTCGGTGCGCGGCTTCCGCGCCGCGGTCACGCGGCTCTGAGGCGCCAACGAGCGCGTGCTCGCCACCGCGATGCGGATCATCGAAGACGCGGCGCGCGTGCGCGGCAGGCTCCTGGTCGAGCGCGGGCTGGCCGCCGGCCCCTTCGCGCTCGTCGAGCGCGAGTACGTGGTGGGACGAGACCGCGCGAGCGGCGTGCTGCTCGCGCATCCGACTGTCTCGCGGCGGCACGCGCGCCTCACGCCGCGGGAGGGCGGCTTCGTGGTGGCCGACGCCGGGAGCACGAGCGGCACGCTGGTCAACGGGGCGAAGATCGACCGCGAGACGGCGCTCCGGCCGGGGGACGCGATCGAGATCGGCGAGGTGCGGCTCCGCTTCGAGGCCTGACGCGTGGACGCGGCCCGCCGGGCGTGGAACGATACGCGCGGATGGGGCTTCGCTGCGTGGTGCTCAGCGATCACGGCCGCGTGCGCGAGCGCAATGAGGACGCCGCTGCGGCCTTCCTCGCCGAGCCCGGCGCGGGCTGGGGCTTCGACGCCGCGCTCGTCGTGTGCGACGGCGTGGGCGGAGCGGCGAAGGGCGAGGTGGCGAGCGCCACGGCCGTGGCCGAGCTCGAGCGCGCGCTGCGCGCTCCGGCGGAGAAGCCCCTGGCCGAGCGGCTCGTCCGCGCGATCGCCGACGCCGACGCCGCCGTGCGCTCCTACGCCCAGCGCGAGCTCGGCGGTGCGCGGATGGGCACGACGCTCGTCGCGGGAATCGTCGCGGAGCGGTCGCTCACCGTCGCCCACGCCGGCGACTCCCGCGCGTACCTGCTGCGGCACGACGCGATGACGCCGATCACCCACGACCACTCGGTCGTCGCCGAGCAGGTCCGCGCGGGCCTGATCAGCGACGACGACGCGCGCGTCCATCCGCTCCGCGGCAGAATCACGCGCGCGGTGGGGCTCGGCGGCGCGGAGGCGCAGCCCGAGGTGAGCGCGGTGGCGCTGGAGGCCGGCGACGTGGTGCTGCTGTGCAGCGACGGGCTGCACGGGGCGGTCGAGGACGCGGAGATCCTCGCAATGGTGGGGGACGACCTCGACGCGAGCGCGCGGCGGCGTGGACAACGTGACCGTCGCGCTGTGCGGGATCGGATGAGCGGAACCCTCGTGGAGACCTCGGGCGACCGCAGGGGAACTGCGCACGCCATCGAGAAGGAGCTCGTCATCGGCCGCGGGGCCGACGCGGACATCGTGGTGAAGGACGCACGCGCCTCGCGCAAGCACCTGCGCGTCTGGCCCGAGGAGGGCGCGTTCTTCGTCGAGGACCTGAACACGACGAACGGCTCCGTGCTGAACGGCGCGCCGCTCCAGGGGTCGCGCCGCCTCGCGAACGGGGACGAGCTGTTCGTGGCCGGCCTGACGCTCGTGTTCCGTGCCAGCGAGGAGACGATGGTGTTCAGCACTCGCTCCACCGCCGGCACGGGCACGCTCACGTTCCTGTTCTCCGACCTGCGCGGGTTCACCGCGCTCGTCGAGCGCGAGGGCGACGCCGCGGCCGCGCGCCATGTCGCCGAGTACGGCGCGCTCGTGCGCGAGGCGATCGCGCGGGCGCGCGGCGCGGAGATCGAGACCGAGGGCTACTCGTTCTTCGTGACGTTCCCCACGGCCGGTGAGGCGCTGCGCTGCGCCATCGCGGTGCAGCGCCGGGCGCGCCAGGCGACGACGGGGCATCCGGAACGGCCGATCGAGGTCGGCATCGGCCTGCACGCGGGCGAGCCCGAGACGGACGGCAAGCAGCTGATCGGCGCGTCGGTGAACCTCGCGGCGCGCCTGTGCGCGCAGGCGGGCACCGGCGAGATCCTCGTGAGCGAGGTCGTGCGCGGCCTCGTGCGCACGTCGATGATCGCGCCGCTCCAGGAGCGGACCGGCTTGGTGCTGAAAGGCATCGACGACCCGCCGCGCGTCTACGCAGTCGACTGGTCATAGCCGTAGGCACTCGCATCACGCTCGCGCACGCGGCGGTCGCCGCGGCCCTCGCTCTCGCGCTGGTGCGCGGCCTCCACCAGCCGTGGGCGCCGTTCGCGCTCGTCGAGCCCGAGGTCCTGCTGGCGATGGTGGTCGTGCTGCCCATCGCGAGCGCCAGCGCGAGCCTGCTCGCGGTCTTCGCCGCGCTCCGCACCGGGCTCCACGCCCGCCTCGCGCTGGCCGACCTCGGCGGCGCCGCCGCGATGCTCGGGCTGCCCTTCCTCCTCACGATGGAGATGGGGCAGCAGGTGCGGCCGATGCTCGGAGTCGCGTTCGTCGTGCTGCTGGGGCTGCGCCTCGGCCCGACCGCGTGCCTCCTGATCGCGGGCCGCCTGCGCTCGCCGCTCTTCGCGTTCCTCATCGCGCTCGCGGCGTACGGGGCGCTCGTGGTGTGGACGGCGGCCTCCGCCGCGTTCCAGGGCGACCAGCCCCACTACCTGCTGGCCGCCGAGCGGCTCGCGCGGGGGAGCCTCGACCTCGGGCCCGCGTACGTGAGCGACGCGCTCTTCCGCCACCTCACC
>VGPA01000006.1 GCA_016875665.1 Chloroflexota bacterium
TCGCGGCGGGAGAGCACGCGCCCGATGGGGCGATCGTCGTCGAGCATGAGGGAGGCCGCTTCCTTCCTAGGCGGACGGCCCCGTCGCGACGAGGTCGACCGCGAGGCGGATCTCGTCCGTCACACTCACGACGCGGAACGGCACGGAAGGCACGGTCAGCCCGAAGTCGCCGAACTTGAACGAGGGGTTCGCCGTCGCGGTGGCCGTGATCGTCCCCCGCTCGCGCTTGGCGACGACGTCGAACGTCACTTCCTTGCTTCGCCCCCTAACGGTCATGTTCGCGGTGAGCTTGAACGCGAGGTCTCCGGTCGCGGGGAGGCTCGCCGGCAGCCCGGTCGCACGCAGCGGCACCAGCTCCGCCTTCGGGAACTGCTGCGTGCCGAGCGTGTCGCGCTTCACGAAGTTGTCGCGGTCACGGGAGTCGCTCGTGAGCGTCGTGAGGTCGAACGCGATCTTGGACGTCGCGGCGAACGTGCCGCCGGCCTGGAGGACGAACGAGCCCTCGGCGCCGGTGGTGACGAGCACCGCATCGTTCGGCAGATCGCGTCCCACCAGCTGCTCTCGTACCCGGACGGTGGCCTTGGACTGGTTGCCCACCGTCCATGACGGCGCGCTCGCCGGCGCGGCAGCGGTGGGAGCGGCGGTGGGGACGGGGGTCGGCGCCAGGGTCGGAGCGAGTGTCGGTGCAGCCGTCGCCGGCGCCTGGGTCGCCGTGGCGACCGGAGCGGACTGGCAGGCGACGGCCACGAACCCGGCCGCACCCGCGCGTACCAGCGTCGCCAAGAGGAGCCTACGAGTCACGAAACGTCCTCCATGCGTCTGAGTTCAGCCCAGAATATGTGGGATCTCGCGCGTCGGACGCATCGCGACGGCACAGGCCCGTTAGGCGCGGAACGGCGAGGACCGGGCCGATCGCTCGGCCCGGTCATCCGCGTCCAGGCGGGTCGGGGCTGGCTAGTAGCCGCGGACCACCGGGTTCGGACTGATCACGTTGCCGTTGGTATCCGTGACGTTCCGGACCTGGACCAGGTAGTTGCCGCTGTTCGCCGCGGCCGGTGACGAGAAGTTCACATTGCTCAAGTAGGCGCCGGTCCCGGTGCACGTCACGGTCCAGACCGTGCCGTTGGCGCGGCGGCGCTGCTGACCTTCGCGACCATCACCCAGCCGCGCGGAGCGGAGGGCGGTGGCGAAGAAGTCGCGGCGACCGCGCCGCGGCCCACTTTGGTTCCGAACTCCTACGTCGGCCAGGGGATCCTCGGCATCACGAGCCCCGAGTTCCTCGCCCGCCTCCTCCCGGCCGCCTCGCCGGTTCCGCCCCAGGCCGCGCCGACCAGCGCACCCGGACCGGCACGCACCGCACAGCCGGCGGGTGGCGGCGTGGGTACCGGCACCGGCCCGGGGCGGCCGGCGGCGCCCACCGCCGTACCGACCCCGGTGCCTTTCCCGTCGGGGGCGGTTGCGGCTGCGAACCCGGTGCCCCCAGGGATGCAGCGCTTCCAGGGGCTCGTGCTCGCCCTGAACACCGGTGCGCCCATTCCCGGCGTGTGTATCGCCATCGGGCCGCGCGGTTGCGTCGATCTGTCGCCGAAGACGGATGCGAGCGGAACCTGGACGGCGGACCTACCGGTCGGGGGCGGGAGCTTAGTCCGGGAATTTTGCTTCACCAAGAGCAGCTACCACCCGGAATACCGCTCGCACAGCCCGCAGAAGCCGATCACCGGCCTGCTCAACATCCACATGAGGCCCACCGGCTAGATCAGCCGTTGCGCCGCGGCGTGGAACTCGCCCCGCGGCGGGTTCGGCTCGGGGGTTGCACCCCATACTTCGCGGGTGGAACTGAAGGCGGGGTGGGCGCTCCCGCTCCTCGCGATCGTGCCGGTGCTCGGTTTCCTCTATTGGCGCGCGCAGCGCGCCCGACCCTCCCTCGCCCGCCGCTACGCGACGCCGGCGCTCGTGGCCGCGGCCATCGGGGCCGGACCGGGACTGTGGCGTCACATCCCACCCGCGCTCTACCTCGCGTCGCTCACGCTCCTGCTGTTCGCGGTGGCGCGTCCGCAGGGCGTCGTCAGCGTTCCGAGCGAGGAGGGGACGATCGTTCTCGCGCTCGACGTCTCGGGCAGTATGCGTGCGATCGACGTGCAGCCGAGCCGCATCGACGCGGCCAAGAGTGCCGCGATCGAGTTCGTCGAGCGGCAGCGCGCGAACGGCCGCGTGCGGATCGGCATCGTTTCGTTCTCGGATGCCGCCTTCATCGTCCAGCCGCCGACGACCGACCGCGACGCGGCGATCAGCGCCATCGCGCGCCTGCAGCCGCAGCGGGGCACGGGGATCGGACGGGGCATCCTCGCCGCTCTCGACGCGCTCGTCTCGGATCCGCTCGCCGACCTGCCCAGCGAGGAGTTCGGCGCCCAGGGGACCGTCCCGGACGGGCCGTTGCTGCGGCCCGGCACCCGCTCGTACGCGGCGGCGACGATCGTGCTACTGACGGACGGCGTGAACACGGCACCGCCGACACCGCTGTCGGTGCTGGATCTCGCGACCAGGCGCGGCGTCCGGATCTACGCGATCGGCCTCGGCACGCCGGCCGGCGGACAGATGGGTGGGATCGGACGCCCGCAGGTCGCCCGCTTCGACCGGGAGACGCTCGTCAAGGTGACCGAGGCGACCGACGGCGAGTTCTTCGACGCATCGAGCGCGGAGGACCTCTCGCGCATCTACAAGGGCCTCGTCACCGAACTGGTGGTACGGCAGGAGCGGACCGAGCTGTCGGCGTACGTCACCGGGCTCGCCGCGCTCCTGGCCTTTGTCGGGGCCGGCATCTCGCTGTGGCGGTTCAACCGCCTGCCCTGAGGCTCGGCCGGCGTCCCCGGCTTCCCCGATGCTCGCCCTGGGGTCTTCCCACCGCGTTGACAATTGATGGCAGGCGATTCGGAGGTGCCCGGGTGAAGGTGCTTCTCGCGACCGATCTCTCGGCGGCGAACGACCAGGCGATCGCGCTCGTCCAGGCCGCCCCGTGGCCGTCGGGCTCGCGCATCCGCGTGATCACGGCCGTCGAGCCCTATGCCACGTTCAGCGATCTCGCGCCCGAAATGATCCTGCAGTTCGACGATCTGGCCGAGAAGAAGATGCGCGATGGCCTCGAGGCGCTCGCCGGCACGCTGCGCCGCGACGGGCTGACCGTCGAGAGCGAGCTGCGCCTCGGGCGCGCCGCCGATGAGATCGTCGGCGAAGCGCGCGAGATGGGGGCGGATCTCGTGATCGTCGGCAACCGCGGGCACGGGCCGTTCGAGGCGACGCTCCTCGGCTCGGTCTCGAGCAACGTGGTCGACCGCTCGCCCTGTCCGGTGCTCGTCGCGCGCAGCGCCGCAACGGGAAAGGTCGTCATGGGCGACGACGGGTCCGCTGGCGCGCGCGCCGCCGAAGCCCTGCTGACCAGGCTTCCGGTCTTCGCGACGGCCACGGTGCACGTGGTCGGCGTCGTCGACGTCCCCCTGCCGTGGCTCGGGGCCATGGATGCGTCGATGGCGACGACTAGTCCCGAGATCTACACGCAGCTCGCCGGCGTGCTCAGGGAGCAAGCGACCGCCAACATCGAGGCGGCTCGCGCCCGCCTCGAATCGAGAGGCCTCCTTGCCACCGCGAGGCTGCGGGAGGGCCACGCAGGCGCCGAGATCGTCGCCGAGGCTGAGGAGTGGGGCGCCGACGTCATCGTCCTGGGCTCGCGCGGCCACACCGGCCTCGCCCGCCTCATCCTGGGCAGCGTCGCCAAGAGCGTGCTCACCCACGCCCACTGCTCGGTGCTGGTGGTGCACGAACCCGCTCCGAAGTAGGACCCGCGACCGCCAACCACGGGTGCCGCCGCGACGAGCGCGAACCCGCCTGCACCGCCGCAAGTGAGGGTCGGCTAGGATGGAGCGAGCATCAGGAGCGACCCCGAATGGGGTCCGGCAACCGGGTCGGGAGAGGCCACGGTGCCAAGAGGTGATCCCTCGATGTGCGGTCCGTGAGGACCGAACGAAAACTCTCCCCCTGGTGCGTCCGCGCAAGGAGGACGCACAGTGCAGACTCAGCCGGCGAACGGCCCGCGCGACGGCAAGTCGGACGAGGAGGCCATCATCCGCCAGCTCCGTGCCTCGCTCGCCCTGCCGCTGACTCGTGAAGAGCGTGAGCGCTCGGTCATGCGATTCGCGCGCGAGGTGCTCGCGGCGGGCCCCAGCGATCCGTGACGGGCGTCGAGAGCGCGCTGCTCGTCTGGCTCGTCATCGGTATCGGCATCGTGGCCGGGGTGTTCATCGTGGCGCGGTCCGCAGTGCAGATCGGTGAGGTCGCCTATCGCGTGATCGAGAAGCGGCTCGATACGGGTACGGCGACCCGCCAGAGCCTGCTGCTCACGCTCGGAATGATCTTGGCGGGGCTGGCGGTCAGCTTCGTGGCGGCGACGGCGATCGCGTTCTTCATCGGCACGCTCCTTCAGGGAGCACCGCTCGAGTGAGCGGCCGCTAACCGGACTCGACCACCACGCCGATCATTCCGCCCACGCTCCCCGCGTCGCCCTGCAGCGGCCCGTAGCGCATCCGGAAGGAGCGCGGACCGACCGTGAACGCGATCTCGCTCGTCTCACCGTCGGGCGCGTCGCGCACCGCCTGCGCGAGCATCGGCAGGACGACGCGAAACACGCTCGTGAGGTTCTGCCCGACGAGCGGCGTCGGATCGGACCAGAGCGCTCGCAGCAGGCTGCCACCCGCGTAGGTGCAGATGGCCCGGCGGTCGCTCGAGAGGATCACGACCGGCGCGCCCTGGAGCACCCCGCGCAGCCGTGCCTCACCGGCGCGGAGCTGCGCGATCAGATCGTGCGTGAGCATCGCGCCTGCCGCGTTCGCGGCGAACGTCTCGAGCGCATTGGCGTGGCTCGGCTGCAGCGCGCCGACGGCGTCGGGGGCGACCGTGATCACGCCGAGCGTGCGCCGCGCGGTGACGATGGGCACGGCCACGACCGTTCGGATCGAAGGATCCCCCGGCGAGTAGCCGCCACGTTGCGCGCGTCGGGGACGATCTGCGTGCGCCGCGTCCGGAACGCGCGCGCCACGATGCTGTCGTCCACGGGGATGCGCAGGCCGATGCACCGCGTGCTGCCGACGGCGGCGACCGCTTCGAACTCGTCCTCGTGGCGCGCGAGCCACAAGGTTCCGACGCGGCAGGGGACGACGCGGACCGCCGCCGCGAGGATCGTCGACAGTGCGTCGTCGCGGCCGGCCGCGCTGCTCACCGCGCGCGCCGCATCCCGGAGCACCGTCAGCTCCCTCGCCAGCTGGGCCGTCCTGACGTTGAGGTCCCGCAGGTGGCCGACGCCCGCGGCGAGGAGCATGACCCCGAGCGCGCCGACGCCGCTCCCCGCGCGGACGATCGCCTCGCCGGGCGCCACGCCGGAGATCGCCCAGAGCGCCATCGACATGCCGTAGCCCGCGACGGATCCGCCGATGCTCCACCGCAGACCCCACAGGTACGCGGTGACGCCGATGGGGATCATCGTGACAACCGTGCTCGCCGGGCCCCCGAACGGCCACAGGGCGAGATACAGGACGGCGTAGGACAGGAAGGCGCCGACCGTCACCGCGAGCCTCACGGGGTCAGTATCAGTGAACCTCAGCCGAGGCGTGCGACGAGAGCCATGACGCGCTCCCGGATGCGGTCGCGCACGAGGCGGAACGCTGCGAGCCGCTCCTCCTCCGAGCCGGTCGCCTGCAACGGATCCGCGAACCGCCAGCGCAGCAGGAGCGAGCTGCGCGGAGGGATCGGGCACGATGCGTCGCACACGGTTACCACGACGTCCCACCGGCCCTCGACCTCGTGGACCGCCCGCGAGCGGTGAGCCGAAATGTCGACGCCGGCCTCCGCCATCACGCGAACCGCGAGCGGGTGCACTCCACGCGCCACGGTGCCCGCGCTCGCGGCTTCGAAGCGTGAGCCGCCGAGGGCGCGGAGAAACCCTTCGGCCATCTGTGAACGGGCCGAGTTGTGCGAGCAGAGGAACAGGACGCGCGCGGCGCTACACCTTGATGACGAAGGTTCCGGCGACCTTGTCGTGCCACCCCTGCTTGTTCGGGTCGAACGCCACCCAGATGACGCCGAGGAAGAAGCAGGCGAAGGACACGATCAGCATGACGTAGCGCACGAGCGCGCCGCCGTAGGTCAGGGCCGAGCCGTCCGTCTTGATCACCTTGAGGTTGAAGATGCGCATGCCCAGGGTCGGGCCGCCGCTCGAGGCCGACCAGAAGTACAGGTAGTAAGCGATGCCGACGAGGGTCGAGAGGCCACTGCCGCTAGTTGGGTCGCCGCCGAAGAGGATCGAGTTCAGGATGTTGCCGACCACGGCGAGGATGACCGCATCGACGATGAGCGCGAATGCCGAAGCCCGCCTTGGACTGCGCGACGGTCACGACAGACAACCCGCACCTCCTATCGGGCGCGCAGCATATCCTGCGCCTGTGCGCCGGGGGCCTCTTCGACACCGCTGGTTCGCGGCGTTCACGGGCGGAGTCGCCCTCGGCTCCGTGGCGGACGAGATCTCCCAGCTCGCGCTACCGCTTCTGGTCCTCGAGCTGACGCAGTCGCTTGCGGCCGCGGCCTTCCTCCGGGTGCTCCAGTTCGTCCCCTACATCACCCTCGGCGCGTTCGTTGGAACGGTGATCGATCGTGCCGACAAGCGGCGCCTGCTGCTCCAGGCCGATGCCGTTGGGATCGTTCTGACCGTGGCCATCCCACTGTCGGTCCTCGCCGGCTTCTTTTCGCTGGAGCTCCTGTACGCCCTCGCGGTCCTGCTCGGGATAGTCGAAGTGGTTCGCGGTGTCGCGACGGATTTCGCTGTCGTACCCGCGCTCGTGCGGGAAGACGAGCTCACGGAAGCGAACGCGATCTACCTGGGTGCCGCCCGTGCGGCTCGGATCGTCGGACCGGTGGCGGGCGGGCTGGCGATTCAAGCGTACGGAACGATGTCGGCGTTCTGGCTGGCGAGCCTCGCGTTCGTGCCGACCGCGATCGTGCTCCTGCGCATGCCGAAGCACCTGCTCCTCCCCTCGCACGCACCGGGGAGCCCGCTTCGGCCGGGCACGCTCCTGCGCGAGACGGCGGAGGGATTCGCGCATCTGGCGCAGAACCGCATCCTCCGGCTCGTGTGCCTGCTCCTCCTCATCGGGAACCTCGGCGGACAGGGCACGCAGACGCTCCTCATCTACGCGCTCAGCGTCGAGCAAGGCCTGTCCGCCGGCGCCATCGGCCTGTTCTTCTCGGTGGGAGGCATCCTCGCGATCGTGGGGTCGGTGGCCTCGCCCCGGCTCACGCGCGGGCGTCCGCTCGGCGCGACCATGCTGCTCGCGCAGCTCTGCGCGGGCATCACCGGGATGGGCCTGGGCGTGGTCCGTGACATCGCGACGATGACCGGAATGTTCGCGGTGCGCCAGTTCGCGAACGCCGCGTGGATCGTCTACGCCTTCACGCCGCGTCAGCGTGAGGTGCCCGCCGCGCTCCGCGGCCGAGTCAATGGAGCCTTTCGCACGGTCATCCTCACGACGAGCGCCGCCTCCCCTGCGCTGCTGTCGGCGATCCAAGCGGCCGCCGGGACGAGCGCCGCCCTTGCCGCCGGTGGCGGCTTCGTGGTGTTCTCGGCGACGCTCCTCGCAGGCACCGAGCTCCGCCGCTACGACGTCCGCCCGGCCGAGGAGATCGCGAGGGCAGAAGCGCCCGCCGGGCTCGAGGACCCCCAGAAGCGCGGATGAAGGACGACGGCTGGATGACCCTCGGCGAGGCGAGCCGCGCGCTCGGCGTCGACCCGGACACGCTGCGGCGCTGGAGCGACGCGGGCAAGGTGGACGTGTTCACCACACCCGGCGGGCACCGCCGGTTCCGCCGCGAGGCGATCGAGGCGCTCCTCCCCCGCCCCCGGCCCGCCCGCCGCCGCGCGCTCTCCGGGCTGGGCGAGACGCCGGACCGCATCGCCATGGAGTTCCGCAAGCGCGTGCGCTCCGGCCTCGCCGACCAGAGCTGGCACGAGCGGCTGGACGAGGACTCGCTCCGCTGGTTCCGCGAGCGCGGCATGCGCATGAGCCAGCTCCTGATCGCCGCCATGGACGCCGCGCGCCGCGAGAGCCGGGAGCAGCTCCTCGCGCAGGCGGAGCAGCTCGGACGCGAATACGGGGCGGAGGCGGCTCGGCGGGGTCTCTCGCTCGGCGAGGGGACACAGGCGTTCCTGTTCTTCCGCGCGCGGTTCATGGGCGAGATCGCGGCGGTGGCGCGGCGCCGCAGCCTCGACGCGACGCATGCCGCCGCCCTCTTCGCCGAGGCCGACCGGACGCTCGACCGCGTGATCCTCGCGCTCATCGCGGGCCATCAGAGCGCCGAGTAGGCTCAGGGTGTGAGCGGGACCGCGGCCGCACGGGCCGTACGGGCGATCGACGAGCGGCGCGAGGACTTGGTCGAGCTCTCGCTTGCGATCCACCGCGATCCCGAGATCGCGTACCAGGAGCATCGGGCCGCGAGCCGGCTAGCCGATTTCCTCGAGCGCGCGGGCTTCGCGGTGACGCGCGGCTATCGCGGGATCGAGACCGCCTACCGGGGCGACGCGAGCGGCACGGGCCCGGGCCCCACGGTCGCGATCCTTGCCGAGTACGACGCGCTGAACGAGATCGGCCACGCCTGCGGCCACAACCTCATGGCGATGATGGGGGCGGCCGCGGCGATCGGGGCCCGCGCCGCGCTGGCGGAGCTGCCGGGACGCGTCGCCGCCATCGGCACCCCGGCGGAGGAGGGCGGCGGCGGCAAGGTCGCGCTCCTCAAAGCGGGCGGCTTCGACGACGTCGACGCGGCGATGATCGTGCACCCGAACTCGAGCCGGACCCTCGTCGGGCGCCACTCGCTCGCCGCCAATCGCGCGACCGTGGAGTATTTCGGGCGGGCGGCGCACGGCGCCTCACAGCCGGAAGCCGGCATCAACGCCCTCGACGGGGTGCTGCAGCTCTTCAACGCAATCAACGCGATGCGGCAGCAGCTCCGTCCCGACGCGCGCGTGATGGGCATCATCACCGCGGGGGGAAGCGCCCCCAACGTCATCCCCGACTACGCGCAGGCGCGCTTCAGCGTGCGCGCGCTCGACCGCGCGTACCAGCAGGAAGTGCTGCGCCGGTTCACGGCCTGCGCCGAGGGCGCCGCGCGCGCCACCGGCACTGAAGTGCGCATCACCGTCCCGGAGGAGGCGGGGTACGACAACATGGTGTTCTCGCGGCCGCTCGCCGAGCGCTGGGGCACCCACATGGCGGCGTTGGGCCATCCGCCGTTCGATCCCAAGGACGACGATCGCGTCGGGTCGACCGACATGGGCAACCTCATGCAGGTGCTCCCGGCGATCCATCCGTACGTCGCCATCTCGAACGACAACATCGCCGGCCACAGCATCGCCTTCCGGGAGGCCGCCGCGACCGAGCTCGCGCACGAGCGCGCGCTCGCGGCCGCGAAGGCGATGGCCCTGACGACGATCGATCTGCTCGGCGACCCGGACCTGCTCAGGCGCGCCCGCGCCGAGTTCGAGGAGCGCCGTGCGGGCGGGATCGTGAAGGGCCGTTAGTCCAGCGCGGCCTTGGGGTGCTTCTTGAAGAAGTCCCACATCGCGCTCGTCGCGTCGATCCGGTCGTTCGCCCTGAGGCCCGCCGGAAGCACGGCACCTGGCCAGGTGTGCCCGTGCCCGCCCAGCGTCTGGAGCACCATCTCGGTCTGCGCGCGGCAACCCGGATAGATCGTGGTGCGCACCCCGGCCAGATCACCGGTGCTCGTGCCGGAACCGCAGGCCATCCCCGCCAGCCAGCGGTCGATGACCCGCTGGAGTGGGGCCCGGTCCTCGCGCGCGCCCGCGGCCGCAATCACCGTTCCGCCGTTCAGCGGATACTGCGGATCGTTCGTCCCGACCATGTAGTAGAGCGACGCCGCGAACTTCGACTGCGCGGCGCTCAGCTGATCCGGATACAGGTGGCCGCCGACGGTCGCGACCGCGGCGAGGCGGTGATGCATTTCGGCCGCCGCGAGCCACGCGAGCGATCCACCGTGGCCGAACCCGGCCACGAACAGACGCGTCGGATCGATGTCGTGATGCCGTCCGACGTCGTTGATGACGGCGGAGATGTAGCCGACATCGCCGTTGCGCACGCGGCCCGCGAGGCCCGCGGGGGAGCCATCGTTCCAGAGACTCCTGTCCGCCTGCCCGAACGCGACGAGAAAGCCCTCGGCGCCCGCCTTCTCGCGCCACCCCCCGACGGCCATGGCGGTGTCCGCCGAGCCGTTGTCCCAGAGAACGACGACGACCGGATTGCCCTTGCGCCCGGCGATCGCCGGCGGCGCATGCAGGACGTACGTCCGGATGACCGTGTCGTGGCGCATCGTGTACTCGGTGTCGTTCGCACCGAGCGGCCGAACCGGGCTGCTGGTGGGCCGCGGGGTGGCGGGCGGAGCGGGCGCGCAGGCCGCGAGCAGCATGCACGCGGCGGCGAGGCCAACGGAAATGCGGCGCACGTTCCCATGACACCACAAGCGGGCGCCGGATGATGCGGAACCCTACTCTTAGCCGAGCAGCGCGGGCCCCGGGGGTCCGGCCGCGATCAGCCGCGACGGAGGTTCCGAGGACACCCATGCCGTACGACATCACGCTCATTCCCGGCGACGGCACCGGCCCCGAGATCGTCGCGGCGACGCGGCGGGCAATCGAGGCAACCGGGATCGCGATTCGCTGGGACGTCGTCGACATCGGGCTGCCGGCGATGGAGAAGCTCGGCGAGCCCTTCCCCAAAGCCTCTCTCGACTCGGTGCGCAAGAACAGGGTCGCCCTGAAGGGGCCGCTCACGACCGAGCTCGGTACGGGCATGCGCTCGGTCAACGTGGCGCTGCGCAAGGAGTTCGACCTCTACGCGAACCTCCGTCCCGCGAAGACCTACAGGGGCGTGAACGCCCCCCTGGGCGACCTCGACCTCGTCGTGGTGCGCGAGAACATCGAGGACCTGTATTCGGGCATCGAGTTCGACGTGGGCACGAAGGAAGCGGCCGACATCCGCGACGCGATCGTGAAGGCGGGCGGCGCGCGGATCCGCGAGGACGCCGCGATCGCGATCAAGTACATCAGCGACTTCGGCAGCCGGCGCATCGTGAAGTTCGCGTTCGACTACGCGCGGGCCAACAAACGCAGGAAAGTCACCGCCGTCCACAAGTCGAACATCATGAAGTTCGCCGACGGCCTGTTCCTGAAGGTCGCAGGGGAGGTCGCGAAGGACTACCCCGAGATCGAGTTCGAGGATCGCATCGTCGACAACATGTGCATGCAGCTGGTGCAGAAGCCCGACCTCTACGACGTCCTGGTCCTCCCGAACCTGTACGGGGACATCGTGAGCGACCTGTGCGCCGGCCTGGTCGGCGGCCTGGGTGTCGCGCCGGGCGCCAACATCGGCGCGAACGGCATCGCGGTGTTCGAGGCCATCCACGGCTCAGCCCCGCGCTACGCGGGCCAGAACAAGGTGAACCCGATGGCGCTCATGCTCACGGGGGTGCTGATGCTCCGGCACATCGGCGAGCGCGCCGCCGGGGACGCACTCGAGGCCGCGATCACGGCGGTCGTCGCGGAAGGCAAGGACGTGACCTACGACCTCAAGCCAAAGCGCGACGACCCCACGGCCGTCGGGACCAAGGAGTTTGCCGACGCGGTCATCCGCCGTCTGAAGAAGCAAGCCTGAGCGAGGGCGGCTTTGCCGCGACGAGTGAAGTCGAGGCGGAGCCAGCGTAGCGAAGCGAGCATCGAGCAGTGAGGGAGAGAAGCAGCATGACAGCCGTTCGTGTCGCGGTCACGGGGGCCTCGGGCCAGGTCGCGTATTCGATCTTCCCGCGCATCGCCGCGGGCGAGATGTTCGGCAAAGACGTCGAGGTCGATATCCGGCTCGTCGACATCCCCCCGATGATCGAGAAGACCAAAGGCGTGATGATGGAGCTCGAAGACGGCGCCTACCCGTTGCTCGCCGGCCTCTCCGCGACCTCCGACCGCATGATCGGCTTCAAGGACGCCGACTGGGTGCTGCTCGTGGGCTCCCGCCCGCGCGGACCCGGGATGGAGCGCAACGACCTGATCGGCGCGAACGGCCCGATCTTCGTCGACGACGGCAAGGCGATCGCCGCGGTCGCGGCTCCCGGCGTGCGCGTCGCGGTGGTCGGCAACCCGTGCAACACGAACTGCCTCATCGCGCGCGCCGCGGCCGGGCCGAAGGTGCCGGACGACCGGTGGAGCGCGATGACACGCCTCGACCAGAACCGGGCGCGCTCCCTGCTCGCCGCGAAGACCGGGGCTCGCGTCCGTGACGTCAAGAAGCTCGTGATCTGGGGGAACCACTCCAGCACCCTGCTCCCCGAATTCGGCAACGCCACGGTCGGGGGCAAGCCCGCCACGGCAGCCGCGGAGAAGGGGTGGCTCGAAGGCGACTTCGTAAAGGAGGTCCAGGGGCGCGGCGCGGCCATCATCGCCGCGCGCGGCGTCTCGAGCGCCTTCTCCGCCGCGCAGGCGGTGGTCGACCACGTGAAGAGCCTCCTCACCCCGACCCCGGCCGACGACTGGTTCAGCGCCGCGGTGGTCTCCGACGGCTCGTACGGCGTGCCGAAGGGCCTGGTCTCGTCCTTCCCGCTCCGCTCGACGGGGAACGGCGGCTACGAGATCGTGCAGGGCGTCGCGCTCGACGCCTTCGCGAAGGGGAAGCTCGACGCGACGGTCGCCGAGCTCCAGAAGGAGCGCGACGTGGTGAAGGACCTGCTCTAAGCGGGGATCGCGAGCCATCCGGCGGCGGGGCGCATGAGGCGTCCGGTCGCCACGATGGCGTCCATCTCGCGGGTCGTGAGATCCCAGGTGAACCACCTGCGCGCCTCGCTCTCGGGAGCGAGGACCGCGGCGCGCACGCCGCTCACCACGAGGTCGCGGAGCGCATCCTGCTCCGTCCGGCGCGAGCGGCGCGACTTGGACTGATCCCAGCGCCGCAGAACGGATGTGTGGCGATGGCCGAAGCCCGCCCCCTCCACCTCGACGCTCCGCGCCAGGATCGCCCCGACCTTCTCGATCTTCGAGCGCACCGAGCGGAGCGCGGCCGCCGTGAGCCCGAGCTCCGTGGCGCACTCTTCGGCACGGCGCGGGCCCGCGGCGCCGAGGTAGGCGACCAGGCGCGCCGCTTCGGGGCCGTACTCCCCCGCCTCGACGCGCTCCAGCTCCGCCCGGCAAATGGGGTCGACGAGCGCGGCCGAGTCCGGCGAGAGGAACAGCGTCTTGCCGCGGTGGATCTTGGTGTCGAGGACGCCGTCGAGCTCGGCGAGCCTCCCGCCCCAGGGCCACTTGGTGCGCGGCCACGAGGCGAAGCCGGTGCCGCCCGGCTTGTATGGCGGCTCGTGGCACGCCTGGAAGAGGCTCGGGAGCGCCGAGTCCGCGGACAGCGTGAGCATGCCGCGCTCCGTGAGGAACGACGCCGCCTCCTCGAACGTCTGGAGCGCCTGCTCCGGGGCGAGGCGGCACAGTCGGATGCGGAGCGCCCGCAGCTCCGCTAGGGGCGCGATCGTTTCCTCGCGTACGCGCGGGAGTCGCCGTCGCTGGTTCGGTGGCGAGTTTGCCGGAGGAGCACCGGCACGAACGAGTCCATGGCCGGGCCACGTTACTACGCCGGAAAGCAAGGGCCGCTTGAACCGGGGCGCGGGGTCACCGCGTGCGGAGCCAGCGCTCCCCGAGGAGGATGGCCGCGAAGATGCCCGCGATCACGAAAAACTCCGTGAAGCCGCCGCTGCGAACGGCCGGCACCACGACGGTGAGGATGAACAGGATCGTGAGCGTGATGCCCGCGATCGCCATGAACCAGCTGCGCGGCATCCAACCGCCGGCGTCCTCCGCCTCGGGCGCGGGCTTCTGCTCCGGCGCCGGGTCAGACTCGCCGGTCAGAGCCCCAGCCGCCGCTTCACCCACGCCAGCGGGTCGTAGAACTCGCTCACCACGCGCTCCTTGAGCGGGATGATCGCGTTGTCGGTGATGTGGATGTGCTCGGGGCACACCTCACTGCAGCACATGGTGATGTTGCAGAACCCGAGCCCGTGCTTCTGCTTGATCAGCGCGACGCGGTCGTTGGTGTCGAGGGGATGCATCTCGAGCTCCGCGAGCCGGGCGAAGAATCGGGGCCCAGCGAAGCTCTTCTTGTTGTCCTCGTGGTCCCGGATGACGTGGCAGACGTCCTGGCACAGGAAGCACTCGATGCACTTGCGGAACTCCTGAACCCGGTCGACGTCCTCCTGGTACATGCGGCGGGTGCCGTCGGCCTCCCGCGGCTTCGGTTTGAATGCGGGGATGGTTTTCGCGACCTCGTAGTTGAACGACACATCGGTCACCAGGTCCTTGATCACGGGGAACGTCTGGAGCGGCTGGACGGTGACCGTCTCTCCCTCTTTGAACTCGTCCATGCGGGTCATGCACATGAGGGACGGGTGGCCGTTGATTTCGGCGCTGCACGAGCCGCACTTGCCGGCCTTGCAGTTCCAGCGGCAGGCGAGGTCGGGCTGCTGCGTCTGCTGGATCCGGTGAATGACGTCGAGGACGACGAGGCCCTCCTCTTCCGGTACCCGATACTCCTGGAAGGCGCCGCCGCTCACATCGCCGCGCCAGACCCTGAAGTGGTACTCGCTCGTCATTCGGACTTGGCCCCTTCCTCGAGGATCTTCTTCAGCTCGTCCGGCACGATGGGCAGCGGCTCGGTCCGCTGCACGAGCGTGTCGCCCTGGCGCATGCTCACGATGTTCTTCTTGCCCCACTCCCCGTCGGTCTTCGGGAAGTCCTCGCGGGTGTGGCCCCCGCGGCTCTCCTGCCGCATCAGCGCGGAGGTCGCGCTCGCCTCGGCCACCATGAGCAGGGACCGCAGCTCGAGCGCGAGGTTCCAGCCGGGGTTGTAGGCGCGCCCGCCCGGGACGCGCACCTGCTCGAGGCGCTCCTTGTATGTCTGGATGCGACGGATGGCCTCCTTGAGGCCGGACTCGTCGCGGATGATGCCGACGAGCTCGTGCATCGTCTCCTGGAGCTCGGACTGGATCCGGTACGGGTTCTCGCCGTCGCCCGCGCCGAGCGGCTTGAGCATGGCGGCCGCCGCCGACTCGATCTGGGCTTCGTTGGCCGCCGGCGGCGCGGACGCGCGCCCGGCGTACTCGGCCGCGGACTTCCCCGCGCGGCGGCCGAAGACGAGCAGGTCGGACAGCGAGTTTCCGCCGAGGCGGTTCGCGCCGTGCATGCCCGCGGCGACCTCTCCGGCGGCGTACAGGCCAGGCAGCGTGGTCGCGGCGGTGTCGGCCTCCACGCGGATGCCGCCCATCACGTAGTGGAGGGTCGGAGCAACCTCCATCGGCTGGACGGTGATGTCGACGCCGGCGAGCTCCTTGAACTGCACGTACATCGAGGGAAGGCGCTTGCGGATGTAGTCGGGACTCCGGCGCGAGGCGATGTCGAGGTAGACGCCGCCGTGCGCGGTGCCGCGGCCCGCCTTGATCTCGGCGTTGATCGCCCGGGCGACCTCGTCGCGCGGGAGCAGGTCCGGCGTGCGGCGGTTGTTCCGCTTGTCCGTGTACCAGGCGTCGGCTTCCTTCTCCGTGTCCGCCGTCTCGGCTTTGAAGAACTCGGGGATGTAGTCGAACATGAAGCGCTTCCCGCTGGTGTTCTTCAGCGTCCCGCCGTCGCCGCGGACGCCCTCAGTGACGAGGATGCCCCGCACGGACGGCGGCCAGATCATCCCGGTGGGATGGATCTGGACCATCTCCATGTCGATGAGCTCAGCGCCCGCCTCGAGGGCCATCGCCTGTCCATCGCCGGAGTACTCCCACGAGTTGGAGGTCACTTTCCACGCCTTGCCGATACCGCCCGTCGCGAGCACCACGGCCTTGGCCGCGAAGAGGACCAGCTCGCCGGTCTGGCGCTTGTAGCCGATCGCGCCGGTGACCCGGCCGGCGTCGGTGAGCAGGCGCTGGAGCGTGTATTCCATGAACACATCGATTCCGAGCTCGACCGCGCGCTGCTGGAGCGTGCGGATCATCTCGAGGCCGGTGCGGTCGCCCACGTGCGCGAGGCGTGCGTAGCGGTGGCCGCCGAAGTCGCGTTGCAGGATCAACCCGTCATTGGTGCGGTCGAACATCGCGCCCCATTCCTCGAGCTCGAGGACGCGGTCGGGCGCCTCCTGCGCGTGGAGCTGGGCCATGCGCCAGTTGTTGAGCAACTTGCCGCCGCGCATGGTGTCGCGGAAGTGGACCTGCCAACCATCTTCCTTCCACACGTTGCGCATCGCCGCGGCGATGCCGCCCTCGGCCATGACGGTGTGGGCTTTGCCGAAAAGCGATTTGCACACGATGGCCGTCCTGGCCCCCGCCTGGTGCGCCTCGATCGCGGCGCGGATGCCCGCCCCACCCGCACCGATGACGACGACGTCATAGGCATGACGCTCGCTCACTTCGGTCGCTGCGCGACCTGCGTTCACCGCCACTTGTCGGGGGCACGGCGCCGGCCGGCGGAGCCGGCCGCGCCGCAGCGCTCGTTCAGGTCAGCCTGACCTCCACGCTGCGTCGTGCCGAACGGGCGGGCGCGCATCAGAACAGGATCCTTGGGTCCGCGATCCAGCCCGCGGCGACCATGCGGATGTACGCGTCGGTCAGGCCGACGCTGAACATCGAAAGCCACGCCCAGCGCGGATGATGCAGGTTCAGCTGTGTCACCGCCGACCACAGGCGGAAGCGGATGCTCGCGCGGTGGAACGAGTCCACCGAACCGCCGACGATGTGACGCAGGGCGTGGCAGCCCAGCGTGTAGAAGGACAGCAGCAGCGTGTTGCCCACCATGATCACGGTGCCGAGGCCGATGCCGAAGTGGCGCGCGGCGTGGTCGCCCGCACTCCCGCTTACCGCACTCGTAACGGGGAACGAGAACGCTTTGATCGCGTCGATCCAGAGGACCGCGATGATCACGAGCGCCGTGTAGAGGACGTAGCGGTGGACGTTCTGGAGGACGAACGGGAAGCGCGTCTCACCCGTGTAGCGCCTGCGCAGATCAGGCACCGCGCACGCGGCCGGCGAGGAGAAGAACGCCCGGTACACGGAGCGGCGGTAGTAGTAGCAGGTGATCCGGAACGCGAGCGGCAGGCCGACGATGAAGTACGCCGGCGACAGGCTCATGAAGTCGATCGTGAACGGGAACAGGCGCTCGCTCGGGGGACACGTGCTCGAGAGGCACGGCGAGTACATCGGGGAGAGGTAGGGGTCCGCGAAGTACGCGCTGTTCGCGGTGGAGACGAGGAAGGTGTAGACGCCGAAGATGCCGAGCGCCGCGACGATCGAGAGGGGCTCCAGCCACCAGAGGTCCTGGCGCTCGGTTCCCCGAGGCTCCGCGCGCTCCGCACTTCGCGCGACCGTGGCCATCTGCTCTCACCCCTCCCGCTGTGCGGGCCTCACGATAGCGTCCCGCAAACCGCCGATACCGTCCTGCCCCGCAGGAACCGGCCCCTAGACCCCGAATACCGGAAGTGGCTTCACCTTTCCGCGGACGGCCACCTCGCCAAGCGGGTTGAGAACCCCGGCTTCGATCCGCGCGGCGGTGTCGGCCGAGACGACCAGGTCGACGCCGAGCTCCTTCGTGAGCGATTCCATGCGCGAAGCGGTGTTCACCGTGTCGCCGATGGCGGTGTAGTCGGACCGCTCGGGAAGCCCCACTGCGCCGAGCACGACCGCGCCGGTGTGGACGCCCACCCCGAACCCCGCGACCGGCTCCCCCCGCGCGGCACGCTCGACGGAGAGGGCCGCGACGCGCTC
>VGPA01000007.1 GCA_016875665.1 Chloroflexota bacterium
TCGGCGAGCGCGCGGGCCACGTCGCCCGCGGTGAGGGCCTCCGCGGTCGCGAGCGTCCAGCCCCTGCGCGCGAAGCCGCTAAGGACGACGCGTGCGAGCGTGTCGTCATCGGTTCCCCAGATGTGCTCGCCGAGGCGGCCGCGGATCTCGTCCTCCATCCGCGCGATGCGCTCCGCGGCGAGCCGCGGGTCCGGATCGCGGTCGGTGACGCGCACGTGGACGCCGTCGTTCTTCGCGTACGTGGCGACCGTCGGCGCCGTCGAACGGACCAGCGTGTCGAGGCGCTCCTCCACCGAGGATTCTCCGATCCCGAGGAGCTTGAGCGTGCGCGAGCGGATCGCGGCGCCGCCCACGAGCGAGGGCTCGACCTCGGCCTCCCACATGCGTGTCATTTCTCGTGGGACCCCCGGCATCGCGACGATGCGCTTTCCGCCGCTGCGCACGTCCCACCCCGGTGCGCTGCCGAGCGGATTCGGGATGGCGCGCGCGGACGGGATGAGCCAGGCCTGCTTCCGGTTGCTGGGCGGCATGACGGGGGTGCGGCCGCTGAACCAGCGCTCGAGGTGTTCCAGGAGCGCGGCGTCGATCTCGGGCGTCTCGCCGACGGTCGCCGCGATCGCTTCGCGCGTCAGGTCGTCCTCGGTCGGGCCGAGCCCGCCCGTGCAGATGACCAGATCCGCGCGCGAGAGCGCCAGGGCCAGGGTGGCGGCCGCGCGTTCCAGGTTGTCGCCGACCACCTGCTTGTGCCGGCAGTCCACGCCCAGCGCGGCGAGCCGGGTGGCCAGGTAGGCGGCGTTCGTGTCGACGATCGTGCCGAGAAGGAGCTCGGTGCCGATCGAGACGATCTCGGCTCGCATCGCGGGGGTACGATACCGACATGGCAAACGGCTATTGCGTCAAGTGCAAGGCGTCGCGCGAGATGAATCGCCGGGAATTTTACTCACCACGATTCGCGCGCGGACGTTCCCGTTCAGAGGCCGATGACGATCACCGCACGAGAGATTCGCTTTCGATCCTGCGGCACATCACAGCCGTGAGCCAGGAGGGATTCGAACCCACGACCAAGGGATTAAGAGTCCCCTGCTCTACCACTGAGCTACTGGCCCGCGTCAGATTATCGGTGAACGCGGGCCGCGGGCTACGCCGCGCCGATCTTGAAGATCTTGGTGCCGCAGACAGGGCAGACGCCCTGCGTGGCGGGACGGCCGTTCTTCATCTGGACGACCTGATGGTCCTGCCGTGGTCGCGGCGCTCCACCGCTCGATTAAGCCCCTGTCCCGCGCGCTCGAGGAGCTGAAGTCGACCTGGCCGAGTCCCGGCGACGAGGGCATGGGCAGCATCTCCGAGGCCGCCGGGCTTTCCGAGCGCGACGCCGTCCCCGGCGGGAAGGCGCCGTGAGGATCCGCTTCTGGGGCACGCGCGGCTCGATCCCGACGCCCGGTCCGTCCACCGTGCGGTACGGCGGCAACACCGCGTGCATCGAGGTGCGCGATGCGACCGGGACACTGCTCGTGCTCGACGCGGGCACCGGCCTGCGCGAGCTCGGCCTGCACCTGCTGCGCGACGGCCGGAACGGCGCGCTCGAAGTCGAGGTCCTCCTCTCGCACCTGCACTGGGATCACATCCAGGGCCTGCCCTTCTTCCGTCCCGTCGCCGACGCGCGAAACACCATCCGGCTGCACGGCCCGCACCAGAGCCGGCCGATCGAGGAGATCCTCGGCGTGGGCATGGACGAGGCGTTCTTCCCGGTGAACCTCGACACGCTGCCCGCGCACTTCGAGTTCCACGACCTCCAGCCCGGGGCGACGACCCGCATCGGCCCGTACGGCGTGCGCAGCAGCGCGCCCCTGTTCCATCCGGCGCCCGCGCTCGCGTACCGGGTAGAGGCGGACGGCGTCTCGCTCGTCTACGCGACGGACACCGAGGACCCCCTCTCGGGGAAGCCGAATCCCGTGGTCGACCTCGCGCGGGGGGCGCACACGCTGCTCCATGACGCGCAGTACCTGCCCGAGGACTACAAGCAAGGCTGGGGCCACTCGACGGTACCCTCGGCCATCGACGTAGCAGTGGCCGCCGGCGTTCGCCGCCTCGTGCTCACGCACCACGACCCCGACCGGAGCGACGAAGCCCTCGACCGCATCGGCGACGAGGCGCGCCGCGCCGCCCGTTCCCGCAACCCCGACCTCGAGGTGATCGTGGCACGCGAAGGGCTGGAGCTGCCGGTCGCGTGACCGACTCCCGCGCCACGCTGGAGGCGATGAGGTCTGTGCCGCCGTGCCTCGTGCTCCGTATGCTGATTCCACCCGCGCGAAAAAGGATGGTGTGATGGATCTCGGAATCAAGGGCAAGACCGCGCTCGTGCTGGGTGCGGGCGGCGGGCTCGGCGGCGCGTGCGCGCGGGCCCTGGCGGCCGAAGGCGCCAATCTCGCGCTCGGCGACATCAACGAGTCGGCAGTGAACGCCGCCGCGGAGGCCGTTCGTGGGCAGGGGGTCAAGGCGCTGCCGCTGGTCTGGGACCTCGGCGATCTCTCGCTCATCGCCAAGCACGTCGCCGCGATCGAGAGCGCCCTTGGCCCCGTCGACATCCTGGTCAGCATCACGGGCGGGCCGCCGCCGACGCCAGCCGCGGGGCAGGACCCCGCGGTCTGGAGCAAGCACTTCCAGTCGATGACGCTGTCGGTCATCGCCATCACCGACGCGGTGCTGCCCGGCATGCGTGCCCGCAAGTGGGGCCGTGTCATCACGAGCACCTCGTCCGGCGTCATCGTGCCGATCGCCAACCTGGGCATTTCGAACACGCTGCGCTCGGCCCTCGTGGGCTGGTCGAAGACCGTCGCGCGTGAGGCGGCCAAGGACAACGTGACCTTCAACGTCGTGGCCCCGGGCCGTGTGGCCACGGCGCGCATCGCGTTCCTCGACGACGCCAGAGCCAAGCGTGAGGGCAAGGAGGTCCGGGCCGTCGAGGACGAGAGCATCGCCACGATCCCGGCGGGCCGCTACGGGCGGCCGGAGGAGTTCGGCGCGGTGGTGGCGTTCCTGGCAAGCGAGCAGGCCTCGTACCTGACCGGCTCGACCATCCGCATCGACGGGGGCATGATCCCGAACGTCTGACCCGGCGCTCGTCGGCGGGTGGAGGACGGTGGCGGAGCGAAAGACGCGGTGGGCGAGGAGGGGGTCGAACCCTCACGCTCTTTCGAGCATCAGACCCTAAATCTGACGCGTATGCCATTTCGCCACTCGCCCGTGACGCGGTCAGGCTAGCGGGCGGTCCTCGTCGTCCCGGGAAAGGTAGATCGCGCGGTCACCCTCGTCCTCGACCACGAGGTACGTGTCCTCGTCGGTCTCGCCCACGGCCACCGAGGCGAGCAGCTTGTCGTCGCTGACGTGGACGAACCCGGCGGTGCGCTGGAGCTCGTTCGCGATCGCCTCCGAAAGGGAGTCCTCCTCGAACGAGTCGAGCAGCAGCGCGCGCGCCTTCTTCACCAGGGCGAAGAACTCGTCCGGGGCGATCTGCCGCTCGTGCCCGAGGAGGACGGCGGTGCCGAGGTCCTCGTCGCCCTCGTGGATTTCGTAGAAGTACACGCCGATCAGCGTAGTGCGTACACTCGACCGTACCCATGGACGACAAGCCGCGGACCGACGCGCCCGCCGCCCCCGCTGCGGGCGCGTCGACCGTCACGCACACCGTCCTGCGCAAGCCGGGCTCGATCGCCGTCCTCGACGTGCACGTCGACGCCGGGCGGGTCGAGCGGCAGACGGACCGCGTCTTCCAGAAGCGCGTCCGCCAGTCGAAAATTCCGGGCTTCCGCCCCGGCAAAGCGCCGCGCGCGATCTACGAGCGCACGTACGGTGCCGACCATCTCTGGGCCGAGGCGGCCGAGGACGTGATCGACGAGACGTACCGCGAGATCGTGCAGGCCGAGCGCATCAAGCCGGTCGACTCCCCGGAGGTGGAGCTCCTCTCCGGCGTCGGGCCCAGTGAGGCGCTCCATTACACGGCGACGGTCGCGGTCACCCCCGAGGTGACGCTCGGCACGTTCCCCGCGCCGGAGATCGCGGTCAAGGCGGTCACCGACGCGGACGTCACGGAGACGATCGACCGCATCCGCCGCCAGCAGGCCGTCCTCCAGCCCGTGGACCGCGAGGCACGCGACGGCGACGTCGTGACCATGGACGTGGACGTCGCCGTGGACGGCGGCGAATCGACGGCCTTCGGCCGCAACGCGCACGTCGAGCTCGGGAAGCCGTTCGGGATCGCCGGCTTCGTCGAGGGCGTCGTGGGCATGAAGGCGAACGAGGAGCGCAGGCTCGAGCTGGTCTTGCCGGACGACTACGTGCGCGCGGAGCAGCGCGGCAAGCCGGCGACGTTCACCGTCACAGTGAGCCAGGTCGGCGAGCAGGTCCTGCCCGCGCGCGACGACGAGCTCGCCAAGGGGGCCGGTCTCGCCAACCTTGCCGCGCTCGAGCGCGCCGTCCGCGGGGAGCTCGCGCACGGCGCCTTCCACGCCGCGCGCGACGAGGCCGCCGACAGGATGCTCGCGGCGCTGCGCGAGTCCTCCAGCTTGGAGATGCCGGAGATCCTCGTGCGCCACGAGGTGGAGCACCTCATCGCGGAGCTCAAGGACCGCGTGCGGTCGCGCGGGATCAACTGGGAGCAGTTCCTACTCGAGGCCCGCAAGACCGAGGACGAGCTGCGGACGGACTACCAGGGGACCGCGGCGAAGCGCGCGAAGAGCCTGCTCGTCCTCGACGCGCTGGCCGAGCGCGAGGGCGTGACGGTGACGGGGCAGGAACTCGCCGCCGAGGTCGCCCAAACGCCGGTCGCCCAGCAGGACGCCCGCGCGCTGCGCGACCCGCGCGTGCTCGCCTCGATGGCGCGCTCGATGCGCAACCGCAAGGTCGTCGACAAGATGCTGGGCCTCGACGGGCCCGAGGGCGAGAAGCCCTGGCTCGTGAAGTTCGGCGCGCCCGAGGAGGCCGACCCCCACGAGAAGCCGGAGCTGATCGTGCCCGAGTCGCGCCCGCGCGCGACCGCCGAAGGGCGCGCGGCGATCCGCGCCATGCTCGAGGAAGCGAAGAAGCCGGAGTCCGCCTCCTAGCGCCGACCCCGGCTTCCCTCTCGCCTCGTCAGTGCGCTCCGTGACCGGAGCAGCTGCTCACACGTACTTGCGGAACCACTCCACGGTGTCCTTCCAGGCCGCGCGGGCCTGCTCCGGTGCGAAGCGGTCGTTGTTCATGTCGTTGTGGAACGCGTGGTTGGCGGCCTTGTAGTTCTTCAGCGCGAACGGCGTGCCCGACTGCTTGAGGGCCGCCTCGATATCAGGCATGGTCGACGTGATGCGCGTGTCGAGCTCGGCGAACACCCCGAGGACCGCGATCTTGGTGCGCGCGAAGGCGGTGATGTCCGCCGGCTTCGGCCCGTAGTAGGGAGCCGCGGCTTTGAACGGCAGGCCGGCGTTGATGATCGCCCACGTCACCCCGCCGCCGAAGCAGTAGCCGGTGACGGCGTAGCGGCCCGCGTCCACCTGCGGCAACGCCGCGAGGTGGTCCATCGCGGCCTTCTCGTCGGCGACCTGCTCGGCCATCGAACGGCTCGAGAGCTGGGCGCCGTACGCCGCGCCATCGGTGAGACGATCGGCGCCGCCGACGCGCGACAGGATGTCGATCGCGACGGCGACGAAGCCGGCGGTCGCGAAGCGCCGCGTCACGTCCCGGATGTGCTCGGTGAGGCCGCGGTTCTCGTGGATGACCACGACGCCCGGGAACTTGCCGGCGGCCGAGGGGCGGGAGAGGTACCCGATGAGGGTGGCCCCGTCCGCGGCCTTCACGTCCGCCTTGCCCGCCACGATCCGCGGGTCGTTCGGCTGGACCGTGACGCCGTCGGTCGTCTTGGCGGGCGGAGGGCTCGCGTAGGGAAGCGCGACGGTCGGCGCCGCCGTCGGCGCGGCGGTCGGCGCGGGCGCCGCGGTCGCGCGGGCGACGGGCGCCTGGTCCACATTGCAGCCGAGGGTCGCGAGCACCGTCATGGTGGCGGCCAGGCCGCCGGTGATCATCGTCACCCTGCGCAGCAGCTCGCGCCGGTCGATCAGCCCGTCCCTGAAGTCCTCGACGTGCTCCTCGAGCACATAGCGCTGCATTTCGTTCAGCTGCACCCGTCAACCTCCAACACCATGCGCCGTGTGGATCGCGATACGTTCGAGCCCCGGCCGCGGATCAGGTCCTCGATCATCAGGCGCTCGTCCAGCTCGTCGTGAACAGGCTCACGATCGACCACAACTTCAACCTCACCATCAACTACGACTCGACCAGGTTCGCGATCGGCTACCCGGCGCTCGCCGAATGAGCCGTGGGGCGTCGTACCATGACCGAAGCGTGATGGAGGGCCGACGTATGGGTCTTGTCCCGATGGTGGTGGAGCAGTCCGGGCGGGGTGAGCGCGCCTACGACATCTACTCGCGGCTCCTCAAGGACCGGATCATCTTCGTCACGGACGCCATCGAGGACAACATGGCGAACCTGATCATCGCCCAGCTCCTGTTCCTCGAGTCCGAGGACCCCGAGCGGGACATCTACCTGTACATCAACTCGCCCGGCGGGGTGGTCACGAGCGGCCTCGCGATTTACGACACCATGCAGTACATCAAGGCCCCGGTGAACACGGTGTGCATCGGCCAGGCCGCCTCGATGGGCGCGGTCCTTCTCGCCGCGGGCGCGAAGGGCAAGCGCTACGCGCTGCCGAACGCGCGGATCATGATCCACCAGGGGTCGGGCGGCTTCCGCGGCAACACCCCGGACGTGATCATCCAGGTCAAGGAGCTCGAGACGCTCCGCGACAATCTCACCCGCATCCTGTCGGTGCACACGGGCAAGGACGCGGAGCAGGTGCGCAGGGACTCCGAGCGCGACCGCTTCATGAGCGCCGCCGAGGCCAAGGAGTACGGGCTGATCGACGATGTGTACACGGGCAAGGAGTCCCTGATCTCGCTCAACAAACAGCCGGAGACCGCGGGAGCCCGGTGAGCCGCTCGTGACGACCGCTGCGAAGGGCGGCAAGCCCTACCGCTGCTCCTTCTGCGGCAAGAGCCAGGACCAGGTCAGGAAGCTCATCGCGGGGCAGGGCGTCTACATCTGCGACGAGTGCATCACGCTCTGCCGCGAGATCGTCGACGAGGAGTTTCTTGAAACGCCCAAGGCGCGCGCGCTCGGCACGAAGATCCCCAGCCCGCGCCGGATCAACGACATCCTCGACCAGTACGTCATCGGCCAGGACCGCGCCAAGCGCGTGCTCTCGGTCGCCGTCTACAACCACTACAAGCGCGTGGGCGCCGGCCACCGCGTCGACGACGTCGAGCTTCAGAAGTCCAACGTCCTCCTGATCGGGCCCACGGGGTGCGGGAAGACGCTGCTCGCGCAGACGCTCGCCCGCATCCTGGACGTGCCGTTCTCCATCGCCGACGCGACGAGCCTCACCGAGGCCGGCTACGTGGGCGAGGACGTCGAGAACATCCTGCTGCGCCTGATCCAGGCCGCCGACTTCGACCTGAGCCGCGCGCAGCGCGGCATCATCTACATCGACGAGATCGACAAGATCGCGCGCAAGGGCGACAACCCGTCGATCACGCGCGACGTCTCGGGCGAGGGCGTGCAGCAGGCGCTCCTGAAGATCCTCGAGGGGACCGTCGCGAACGTGCCGCCTCAGGGCGGGCGCAAGCATCCCCACCAGGACTTCATCCAGATCGACACGACCAACATCCTCTTCATCCTCGGTGGCGCGTTCGAGGGCCTCGAGAAGATCGTCGAAGCGCGCATCGGGCGCAAGACCATGGGCTTCGGCGCGAAGCTGAACGAGAACACCAAGGAGACGAGCCAGGTCCTGTCGCAGGTGATGCCCGACGACCTGCTGAAGTACGGCCTCATCCCGGAGTTCGTGGGCCGCATGCCGGTCATGGTGCCGCTCGAATCGCTCGACGAGGAGAGCCTCCTGCGCATCCTCACCGAGCCCAAGAACGCGATCGTGAAGCAGTACCAGAAGTTCGTCGCGCTCGACAAAGTGGAGCTGCAGCTCACGCCCGACGCGCTGCGCGCCGCCGCGAGCGGCGCGGCTCGGCGCAAGACCGGCGCGCGCGGGCTGCGCACGATCATCGAGGAGGTCCTCCTCGATGTGATGTACGAGATCCCGTCGCGCACCGACGTGAAGAAGGTCGTCGTCACCGCCGACGCCATCGAGGGCCGCGCCAAGCCGCTGCTCCTCACCAAGAACGAGCAGTTCGACCTGGAGAGCGACGAAGCGACGACCGCCTAGGCCGGGCGATGCCGAAGTTCTTCTTCGCGAGCCCGCGCGACCTCGCCGTCCGGGCCCCCGCTCCCGGCGTCGTCGAGCGCGTCGTGCCCGCCGAGCATGCGTCGATCCTGCTGGTCGACCTCGATCCAAGGACCGTGATCGAGACGCACAAGCACGACGTCGAGGAGATCGGCGTGATCCTCAAGGGCAGCATCATGCTCGTGATCGCCGGGGAACAGCGGATCCTCACGCGCTCCGACTCGTACCGGGTGCCGCCGGGGACCTCCCACGGCGCGCGCGTGTTCGAGCAGGCGACGCAGGTGCTCATGCTCTGGGCACCGAAGCCCGAGAGTCCCTAGTCTCCGATCCGATGTCCGAGAAGTCGATCGTCCAGCTCTTCGATCTCGCCGACCGCGTCGCGATCGTCACCGGGGCCGGTGGCGGCATCGGCCTCGGCATCGCGCGCCGCCTGGCCGAGGCGGGGGCCGCCGTGGTGCTGAACGACGTGGATGGGGCCCGCGCACGCGCCGCGGCGAGCCGCCTGCGCGGACGCGGCTACAGCGCGCTCGAGACCGTGACCGGCGACGTGTCCAGCTCCGAGGGGTCGCGCACGCTCGTGGAGGCGGCGGTGGAGCGGTTCGGGCGGGTGGACATCCTCGTCAACAACGCGGGCATCTATCCGACGGCGCCGTTCCTCGAGCACGGCACGGACCTGTGGGACCGGGTCGTCGACACGAACCTGCGCGGCGCGTTCCTCTGCGCGCAGGCCGTCGCGCGACAGTTCGAGAAGCAGGGCCGCGGGCAAGCCATTCTGAACATCGCGAGCGTCGTCGGCATCGTCGGCTCCGGTCCGTCCGCGGCGGCGTACGCCGCGTCCAAGGGCGGCCTCCTCGCGCTCACCAAGACCCTGGCCCGGGCGGTCGGCCCGTACGGCGCGCGCGCGAACGCGATCGCCCCGGCCGCCATCGAGACCGAGGGCCAGAAGGGCATGCTCGACCAGGCGGCCGCCACCCGGCAGCCGGTGGGACGCTTCGGCACGCCCGATGACGTCGCGCTCGCGGCGCTGTATCTCGTCGCCCCGGCCTCGGACTACGTGACGGGCGAGATCCTCGTCGTGGACGGCGGCTACCTTCTCATGCAGGCGTAGGAAGCGCCGGCGCCTCATCCTCCGGGCGCATCCCCCATCCACAGCCATAGTCCGAGCGTCCCACACCCACTCGCGGAGGGCGTCCGTATGCTCGCGCCCGTGGCGGCCGTGCCGCGTGATCGCCTTCTGCTGGCGCGGGTGGGTGCCCTCTGCGGGCTCGTGATCTGGGCGTCCCTCACCTGGGGGACGATCTTCCGGCCCGCGGTCGTCGCCACGGCCGCGCTCGTGCTCGCGTCCCTGCTGCTCGCCGCCCGCTACGAGCCCAGCGACGTTCCGCGCACGCCGCTCGCGCGCCTGCCGGCCTTCCTCGACCTCGACGAGGAGCTGCTCGCCACCGTCTCGTACCAGATCGCGGCGGCCGTGCGCGTGGCGCAGCTGCACGGCCAGGCGAAGCAGGAGGCCGGCACGGACACCCTCACGGGGCTCGCCAACCGCCGCGTCTACTTCGAGCGGCTCAACGAGGAGCTCGCGCGGCGTGGTCCGGACCGCCCGCTCTCGATCGCGCTGCTGGATGTGAACGGGCTCAAGGCGGTCAACGACCGGCTGGGCCACACCGCCGGCGACGAGGCGCTCGTGCGCATCGGCGAGCTGCTCGCGGCCGGCGTCCGCGGCGGCGACCTCGTCGCGCGCATCGGCGGCGACGAGTTCGCGATCCTCTTCCCCGGCGCCCCGCACCCCGCCGCCGAACGCGTCATGCGCCGCGTCGCCGAGACCATCGCCTCCAGCACCTTCCTCGACGGCCGCGGCCTGCCCACGGTCGCCTGGGGCGTCGTGGCCGCGCCCCTCGAGGACGGCGACGCCGAGTCCCTCGTCGAGTCCGCCGACCGCAGCATGTACCGCCACAAGCAGCTCACCGGCCAGCAGCGCCTCGCCTGACCGGCCCAGACCGGCACGGTGCGCGCTCCTCACGGGCGGCGGCAGCCGACGATTGCCTCGCCCGACCCGGCGGTGCGCGCTCCTCACGGGCCGGGGCGCCGGCGTTGCCTCACCCGAACGGCCCGCACCCCTGCGCACCGATAGTCTTGTCCGCTCATGGACGCACCGAAGGCCGCGCTGGAGCATGCCGAAAAGAGCTTCAAGGCATCGGCGGTGGAAAAGCCGCTGTACGCATGGTGGGAGCAGTCCGGGTTCTTCACCCCGAAAGACGACGGGACGAAAGAGCCGTTCGTGATGATGCTGCCGCTGCCGAACGTGACGGGGGATCTGCATCTGGGGCATGCGCTGTCGTTCGGCGGGTACGAGGACGTGATGGCGCGGTGGCACCGGATGCGGGGCGAGCCCACGCTCTACATGCCCGGCACCGACCACGCCGGGATCATCGCCCAGATCGTCGTCGAGAAGGAGCTCGCCAAGGACGGCTCGTCGCGGCAGGGGCTGACGCGGGACCAGTTCCTCGCCGAGATGTGGAAGTGGATGGACCATTACCGCCCGCGGATCGAGGGGCAGCTCCGCCAGCTCGGCTGCTCGCTCGACTGGTCGCGGCGCAACTTCACGATGGAGCCGTCCAAGCAGCGCGCCGTCCGCACGCACTTCATCCGCCTCTACCGGAACGGCCGCCTCTACCGGGCCGACCGGATCGTGCACTGGTGCCTCACCTGCCAGACGACGTACTCCGACCTCGAGGCGAAGCACGTCGAGCGGACCGACGCCTTCTACTACGTGCGCTACCCGTGGGCCGAGCCGGTCCCCGGTGCGCCCGAGGTGATCATCGCGACGACGCGGCCCGAGACGATCATGGCCGACGTCGCGGTCGCGGTGAACCCGGAGGACGAGCGCTGGAAGGCGGTCGTGGGCAAGGAGCTGCTCGTGCCGATCGCCGAGCGGCGGGTCCCGATCATCGCCGATCACGACGTCGACGTCGCGTTCGGCACGGGCGCGCTCAAGATCACGCCCGGCCACGATGCGACGGACTTCGAGATCGGGCGCCGCCACGACCTGCCCGTGCTCACCGTCGTGGGCAAGGACGGGCGCATGACGATGCAGGCCGGCGCCCTGTCGGGCGCGGACCGGGACAGCGCGCGGCGCGAGATGGTCGAGCGCCTGCGCAAGGCGGGCCTCCTCGTGAAGGAGGAGCCGATCACGCACGCGGTCGGCGTCCACGACCGGTGCGACACCGTCGACGAGCCGCTCGTGATGAAGCAATGGTGGATGCGCATGGCGCCGCTGGCCGCGCCCGCGATCGACGCGGTGCGCTCGGGCCGGATCCGCATCGTGCCGCAGAGCTTCGAGAAGGTCTACTTCAACTGGATGGAGAACATCCGGGACTGGCCGGTGTCGCGCCAGATTTGGTGGGGCCACCCGATCCCGGCGTGGTACTGCCGCGACTGCGACGAGGTCATGGTCCCGGAGCCCGACGGGCCGGATCCGACGCGGTGCACCCGCTGCGGCTCGGCCGACACCAAGCAGGATCCCGACGTCCTCGACACCTGGTTCTCGAGCGCGATCTGGCCGCACACGACGCTCGGCTGGCCGGACCGCACGCCCGACCTGGCGCGCTACTACCCGGGCAGCGTGCTCGAGACGGGCTACGACATCCTGTTCTTCTGGGTCGCGCGCATGATCATGATGGGCCTCGAGAACATGGGTGACGTGCCGTTCCGCACCGTGTATCTCCACGGGCTCGTGCGGACCGGCACCGAAAAGATGTCGAAGTCCAAGGGCAACGTGATCAGCCCGGTCGGCATCATCGAGGAGCACGGCGCCGACGCGCTGCGCTTTGCGCTGGTGCACGGCGTGTCGGCGGGCGCCGACAGCCGCTTCAGCGAGGCGAAGCTCCAGAACGCGCGCAACTTCGCGAACAAGCTGTGGAACGTCGGCCGGTTCGTGCTGCGCCAGATCGAGGCGCGTCCGGAGGCGCTCGCCGCGTGGCCGGTGGACCGCCGGCCGGTCGAAGGGCTCGGGCCCGCCGAGTGCTGGATCCTTTCACGCGCGCAGGGTGCGGTCGACGAGTCGACGCGGCTGCTCGGGGACTTCCTCTTCGGCGAGTACGCGAGCGGGGTGCAGCAGTTCGTCTGGGGCGAGCTCGCCGACTCCTACGTCGAGCTGGCCAAGCCGGCGCTGCGCGACCCGGCCCGCGCCGGCGGCGCGGTGCGCACCCTCGCGTACGTGCTTGACCGTGTTCTGCGCCTGGTGCATCCGATCATGCCGTTCGTCAGCGAGACCCTCGCGCTCCAGCTGTGGCGTGGCCGGTCCCTCGATCGCCCGGCGCCGTCGCTCGTCGTCGCGGCGTGGCCGGAGGCGGGGCCGCGCGATGCGGCGCTCGAGGACCGCTACGCCCTCGCGCTCGACGTCGTGCGGGCGATCCGCAACCTCCGCCAAGAGTCCGGCCTCGACGTGGGCGCCCGGGTCGCGGCGCACCTCGGCGGCGAGGCGGAGGCGCTCCGCTCGCTCGCTTCCGACATCGCCGCGCTCGCGGCCGCCGACGTGCACTTCGGCGGCGGCGCCGGTCCCGCGACGGTCGTGCGGGGGACGGAGGTGCGGGTCGGCGTTCCGGAGACGGAGCGCGATGCGGTCGCCGAGATCCAGCGCGTGGAGCGCGAGCTCGCGGAGGCGCGCACGGCATTCGCCCGGTCGCGGGAGCTCCTCGCCAAGCCCGGCTTCGCGGACCGCGCGCCCGCGGCCGTGGTCGCGAAGGAGCGCGAGCGAGCCGCCGAACGGGAGGCGAGCGTGCGTCTGCTCGAAGCGGAGCTCGGCAGGCGCAAGGGCTAAGGCCCCGCGCGCACCCCGCGCGTCACTCGTTCTCCTTCAGGATCGCGTTCGCTCTGTCGCCGGCGGTCTTCAGTGCCGCGGCGGGGGTGGCCGTCCCGGTGGCCACGCGGCTCAGGGCCTCGAGGATCGCGTCGCGCACCTCCTGCTGGCCGCGCAGGTTGGGCTCGGGCAGGGCGCTCGCGAGCAGCTCGAACGCCTGCTTGCCCTGCGGGTCCTTCTGCGTCCAGAAGTCCTTCACCACCGGTGCGTCGCCGGCGCTGCGGCGGACCGGCATGAAGTACGACTGGACCGCCCACCGCGCGGTCTGGTCGCGCTCCGCGAGCCACTTCACGAACAGCCACGACGCGAGCTGCTTCTCGGGGGTGCTCTTCATCACCGCCAGGTTCGCGCCGTACTGCACCGTCCGTGCTCGGGCCGGGTCGGCCTGCGGGATCTGCTGGATGCTCCATTGGAGGCTGCCGCGCAGCGCGGCGGTGATGAACGCCCGTGTCGTGGTCGGTCCCATGAAGAACGCGAGCCGGCTGGCCGCGAAGTCGTTCTGGTAGTCGAAGCCGCGGGGGACGTACGCGTAGCCGCCCTTCACCAGCCGCTCGATCGTGCTGAGGACCGCGAGCCCCTCCTTGCCGTTCCACGCGACCGTGCGGTTGTCCGCGGCCATCAGGGTGCCGCCCATCGAGTAGACCCATGCGTTGAAGCTCGACGCGTCGAGCGGGACGGCCCATCCGTACTGGGTGGTGCGCCCGGCGGCGTCCTTCTTCGTGAGCGCCATCACCGCGCGCTCGAACTCGGCCCAGGTTCTCGGCGACGCGACGTTCGCCGCTCGCAGCATCTCGTCGTTCTGGTACAGCACGAACAGCGACCGGCTGAACGGGAACGAGAGCAGCCGGTTGCCGAATTGGGGGAAGGTGTTCGCGTCGTAGTAGGCGCGGTAGACGTCGTCCCGCTGCGGCGCGCTCATGCCGTTCCGGGCGCTGGTCAGGTAGGGGCTGAGGTCGATGACCGTGTCCGCCCGCATGTAGTCGGCGACGAACGTCTCGTACGCGTGCGAGATCTCGGGCAGCGCGCCCGACTGGATCGCGCGCAGCGTCTTCTCGTACAGCTGCGTGTAGGTGCCCTGGCTCGTGGCGGTCACCGTGATCCCCCGGCCGTTCGTCCGGTTGAACTCGCCGATCAGGTCGTCCAGCGCCTTCTTCTGGGGGTCGGACGTGAACGCGTGCCAGAAGGAGAGCGACACCGGTCCGGTGAGCTCCACATCGGCGACCGTGGGCGGCTCGGCCACGGCGGGCGGCGTTTCAGCGCTGCATGCCGCCGGGAGCAGCGCCAAGCAGAGGGTGAGCGCGCCGATGCGCACCTTGGTCAAGGGCTGCGATCATAAGGGGGCGATATGCCGACATACGACTACGAGTGCGACCACTGCGGGAACTCCTTCCACGCGACGGTCCGGTTCACCGACCCGCCCCTCGCGGCTTGCCCGCGCTGCGGCAAGGAGCCGCGGAAGGTCTTCGCGGCGCCCGCGATCGTGTTCAAGGGCTCCGGTTGGTACAAGACCGACTCGCGGCCGAAGTCCGACGGCGGCGGGTCGTCCAAGCCGGCCGACGGCGATGGAGGGGCGAAGGTGGACACCAAGACCGAGACGAAGAGCGAGGCCAAGTCCGAGACCAAGTCCGCGACGTCTTCCAGTGACAAGGCCGGCTCCGGCACCCCGTCGACCTAGGCTGGTCGACCGCCTCGAAGAGGCGGTGGGGGCCGGCATCGAGGGCTTCGCGGCACGCCTGTTCGGCACTCGCCTCCAGCCGGTGCAGCTCGCCAAGCGCGCCATCCGCACCATGGACGCGCACCGCCGCGTCGCGCTCGAGCGGACCTTCGCGCCCAACTCCTATCTCGTCACGCTGTCGGCCGCCGATTACGCGCAGTTCGAGCCGTTCCGGAAGAGCCTCGAGCGGGACCTCGCCGAGTCCGTGCTCGGGGCGGCCCGCGACCGCGGCTACACGCTGATCGCGTTCCCGGCGGTCGAACTGGCGGCGGACGCCGCGCTGCGGCCCGGCGAGGTCCGGATCGCCTGCGCGCTGCTGGACGCCTCCGGCGCCGAGGTCGCCGACGACGCGCTCAAGATCGCGGCCCGCAACACGGTCGTGCTGGATCCGGAGGCCGCGACCGCGGCCCCACAGGCCCCTGAGGCGACGCTGCGCTGGGACGGGCGTTCGCTCGCGCTCGGCTCCGCGCCCGTCACGCTCGGCCGCCACCCGCGTTGCTCGGTGGTGCTCGACGATCCGCGCGTCTCGCGCCGGCATGCGGAGATCCGCCTCCGCCTCGGCCGCTACACCCTCTCGGATCTCGGCAGCTCCAACGGCACGACGGTCAACGGCAGGGCCGTGACCGAAGTGGCGCTCGCGGACGGGGACCGGATCGCGATCGGACCGACCGAGCTCACCTTCGAGGGCTGAGTGGACTCGGCATTCAGCGTGCTGCTCTGGATCGTGCGCCTGGCGTTCCTCGGGCTGCTCTACGGATTCCTCATCCGCGCGTTCGCGTCCGTGCAGCGCGCGCTCGCCGACGAGCGCGCGGCCGTGCGCCCGGCGGGGCTTGCGGTCCTGGTCGCGCGGCCCGGTGGCGCGCGCCATCCGCTCCGCGCGGTGAACGCGATCGGCCGCGACCCCGGCGGCGACGTGGTGCTCCGCGACGACGCCGCATCCGCGCGGCACGCGGTGATCGAGCTGGTCGCGGGCGAGTGGTGGGTCGAGGACGCCGGCAGCACGAACGGCACGCGGGTGAACGGTCACCCGGTCGGCTCGCGCACGCGGCTGCGCTACGGCGACGAGGTCACGATCGCGAGGACCACGCTGCGGCTCGAGCAAGCCTGATGCGCGCGCCGGCGCTGGCGCGCGGACGGGAGCTCGTGCTCCTCCTGTGGGCGTTCGCGATCGCGGCGGCCGGCTCGCTCGCCGTGACCGGCGCGCGGACGGGGACGTTCGCCCCGAGCGCCCTCGCGGTGCCGACGTCGCTGCTCGCGGTCGCGCTGGCGCTGCACGCCGTCCTCATCGTCCGGCGCTCGCGCGGCGACCAGGTCCTGCTCCCGCTCGCCGTCGCGCTCGCGGGCATCGGACTCGTGCTGGTCGACCGGCTCGCGCCGAGCCTCCTGCTCCAGCAGGTGACATGGGTGGTCGTCGGCGCGGGCGCGTTCGTGGCGGTGCTGCTCGTGCCGCGGGAGCTCGGCACGCTCGCGCGCTTCAAGTACCTGTGGGCGCTCTTCGGCTTCGCGCTCCTGTTCACGCCGCTGCTGCCGGTCGTCGGGCAGGAGGTCAACGGGGCGCGGATCTGGATCCGCCTCGGCCCCGCGTCGTTCTCGCCTTGGGAGGCCGTGAAGCTCATCCTCGTCGTGTTCTTCGCCGCGTATCTCGAGGAGTTCCGCGAGGTGATCGCGCGCCCCCGGCGTATCGGGCCGCTGCCGGTGCCGCCGGTCGCGTACCTCGCGCCGATCTTCGGCGCGTGGGCCGTCGCGATGCTGACGATGGTCGCCGGACGCGACCTCGGGGCGACGCTGCTCTTCTTCGGCATCTTCCTCGCGATGCTCTGGCTCGCGACGGGCGAGGCCGCGTACGTGGTGTACGGCGCGATCCTCCTGTTCGCGGGGGCGCTGGTCGCCGTGGAGGTGTTCCCGCACGTGGCCGCGCGCGTCGAGGTGTGGCAGCGCCCGTTCGCCGAGGATCTCCGCTTCGGAGCGTCGTACCAGCTGGTCCAGGGCCTGTTCGCGCTCGGCGCCGGCGGCGTGCTCGGCGCGGGTTTCGGGTCGGGCCTGCCGGAGCGGATCCCGATCGTGTGGAGCGACTTCGTGTTCGACGCGTTCGCGGAGGAGACCGGCTTCGCCGGGGCGCTCGCGCTGCTCGGGCTGGTGCTGCTGTTGGTGTACCGCGGGCTCGCGATCGCGTTGCGCGCTCCCACGCCGTTCCTGCAGCTGATGGCCGGCGGGCTCTCGTTCGCGGTGGCGCTGCAGACGCTCGTGATCGTGGGCGGCAACGCCGCCCTCATTCCGCTCACAGGACTCACCCTGCCGTTCGTGGCGTACGGCGGCTCGTCGCTCGTGACGAACTTCGCGCTGGTCGGGCTCCTCGTGCGGATCAGCGATCGGGGCACCGGGGGGCGGCGGTGAGCATCGCCGCGAACGTGCGCGCGCTCGCGATCGCGGTCGGGGTCGCGTTCCTGGTGACCTCGCTCGGCGTGGGACGCTGGATGCTGTTCGAGGCGCCACGTCTCGCGCGCGACTCCTTCAATCCGCGGCTCGTCGCCGCCGCCGCGGATGGGCCGCGCGGCCCGATCCTGGCGCGCGACGGGACGCCGCTCGCCGTCACGGTCCCCGCAGGGGTCGTGTTCCGGCGCGAGTACCTCGAGCCAAGCCTCGCGCACGTCGTCGGCTACGTCTCGGCGCAGTTCGGCCTCGCCGGACTCGAGTCCGCGTACGCCGGCGCGCTCGCGGGGCGGGATCCGGCCGACGAACTCGCCCTGCTGCGCCAGCGCTATCTCGGCCAGCAGCCGACTCCGGGCTCGCTCGTCACGGGCATCGATCTCGCCGGGCAGCGCGCGGCCGCTTTGGCACT